>DATAPK010000156.1:0-6680 GCA_036265245.1 Tepidisphaeraceae bacterium
AGAGAAACTATTTGTTGTTCATCGTGATTTTGGAAGTAGCTCAGAAGCCGTCGTCATGTTTGCAGGTGGGGATCGTGGCCCAAAACATCTTCACCTTGATATCCTAAGGCGAGATTTTTTTAGCAATGTTCCTCCGCAGAATTCGTCTGAGGACCAGATAGGCTCCATGCTCGCCTCGTTCATCGGGGAGAGTATATTGCTCATAATAACTGGCGAGTTCGTCTTGCCTCTTTCTGGATTGCCTGCTGATAATGTAATTCTCGCTACGATGGTGAAGGGATCAGTAGGAGAAGTCGGAGTTACCCAAACCGCTTCCACACTAGAAATAACAGGAGCCGGGCCGATCAGGGGAATCGAATGGTCTTTGAGGAAAAGTACCCAGGAGATTGATATAGAATTGGAAATGCGTATGGAGATGCTCATTGATAGTGCTTATGTGAGCAAAGTCCAGTCGATTCTACGCACCGCCTTCCGGGGCTTTGTTCTCGGAGAGAAAAACAATGGATGACCTCAAGCAAATCCACCGCACAGAAAGAATGTGGGGCCAAAAAAGCCCCGCAGAGGATGAAGGTGTTTTTGCATATTTCAAATGTACAACACGCGAGGAAGCGGTAGTTTTGGTACTTCCGGAGGTTTCTTGGCCGAAATTTAAGGTCAACGTCATTGCGCGGATCGTTGAAAACCTCGATTCGGTCCAAGCCGATATCACACGGCAAATGCATGCGTTGCCACACAGCGCCATCATTGACGACAAAACAGTTCATTTCCAATCGACTGAGGAGAAGTTTTTCGCCCTCGCAGCGATATGGCGTCGGCATATTCGCGGAAGGTCAATCGTCAACTATAGCCATCCAGCATATTTCCAGATCATGACTATGGGTCGTGCAGTTGTTCCCTTTCTATTGCAAGACGTTGCCCGTGGCGTAGGCACGTGGTATGTCGCTCTTCAGTCGATACTTAATGTATCGGCGGAATCACCGGATGCCCGGGGGGATGCTGCGGCAGTCAGGAAAGCTTGGATCGATTGGGGAAAACGCAATGGCTACTGGATCGAGCTTGCAGAAGCACAGAGAAACTATTGAATTCGTTCGGGACGACGTGAAATCCATCGATCCCAAAGATGTTGATTGGGATAATGCGAGCGACCCTGACGATGACTACAACTGCATGGGCTATGCAATGGCCTTCAATCGCTGGTGGTCTCCGCCAAAAGCGCCAAACATAGCCATTGATCCTCGCAACTTCTGGCCACCGTTCATTACGGACGATTCGATTTCAATCGAAGCCTATATTGAGGCGGCCGAAACTCGTGGCTTTAAATGCTGTGACGATTCGGTTTGGGAGAATGAATTCACCAGAATAGTTTTCTGTCACGATAATGGAGAATTCACTCACGTGGCCTTACAAATATCTTCCGACTTTTGGCAAAGCAAATTCGGAAACCTATCTGACTTTCCTCATACACTCGACAAGTTAGATTCAATTGCCTTTTATGGAGCTGGCCGGCAATTTATGAAGAAGCGGAATTCTTAGTTACCAGTCAGAAAAGGCCTTTGCGTTTCTTTCAGGGCTCGCCAATTGGCTGTCGATACATGAGGCGCTTTCCTTCCGCACCCTTAACAGCAGCGTCTCGCCGCATCGTATCGGTAGCAAAACGTTCATCCCAGTGAAAGCTGAATTCGTCGCAGTATCGGAATAGATGCTGTCGGCTGATATGATGGAAAGTTCCATGCACGCCCCGTTTCAAAAGAGCGAAGAAACTCTCTGCGGTGTTGGTGTGAAGTCCCTCGGGGTTGACGTACTCATAATCGCTATGCTTCACGGTGGAGTGTCCGCCAGTGAAATCCTTCGCGGCCTTTGGATAGGATTTAAGTTCATCGGTGACGATTCGAGCAGACGGATGAATGACGGCTTCCATCGCCGCCTTGAGGGCTTTTGCTGTCCAGCTTGTCAATCGGATGCGAGTGGGCCTTGCCGTTTGTTTCGACCAACACCATCACCGGCACCTTGGTTGTGCCTCGCCCGCGCTTGCGGGGATTATTCGGATCGGATCGATAGTTCTTGCCCGCGCGTGACGGGCCGACATAGGTTTCATCAACTTGGACATCGCCCTTGAGTTTGTTCTGCAATGGTTCGCACCGCATGGCTTCGCGAATTCGATGAGCCAAATGCCAAGCCGTTTTATAGCTTCCGAGTCCGAGATTGCGTTGAATCTGAAGAGCGCTGATTCCCTTTTTGCTGCTAACCATCAGGTGAAACGCGAGAGCCCATTTTGCCAGCGGAAGGCGAGAGTCTTCCATCACGGTTTTGGTCATCACCGTGAATTGCCCCTTGCAATCGCGGCACTTGAGAAGTCCGGGGCGGGTGGATTTACCGGCAAGTCGATAGGCGTTCACCGATCCACAGTGGACGCAAACCGGGCCATTGGGCCAGCGGCGCGATTCAAAGTAGGTGCGGGCTTGATCTTCAGTGAAGATTGGAGTGCCTTGACCTTTTTGAGTTTTCTGATGGTCGCGTGCCATGCCCAAATACTAGGGGTTGTGGCTTGGTTTGTAAAGTGCATAATTCCGTTCGGATTTGGTCATTGGGTATTTCGTAGTATTCTGCGTGGAATGAATGCACTGAATTAAATCTGGAAGGGCAAGGGGAAGATTGTGATTGGGATGTTGCATCTGCCGGCGCTGGCGGGGGCGCCGGGGTTTGGGGGTGGGGGGGCGAAGCGCATTTTGGAGGGGGTTTTGCGGGATGCGGAGGGGCTGGCGGGGGGCGGCGTGCATGGATTGATGATGGAGAATTTTGGGGATGTGCCGTTTTATCCGGATCGGGTGCCGGCGCATGTGGTAGCGCAGATGACGGCGGTGGCGATGGAGGTGCGGCGGCGAACGGATCTGCCGCTGGGGATCAATGTGTTGCGGAACGATGGGCGAAGCGCGCTGGCGATCGCGCACGCGGTGGGGGCGAAGTTTATTCGAGTGAATGTGTTATGCGGGGCTCGGGTGACGGATCAGGGATTGATTCAGGGGATCGCGCATGATTTGTTGCGGGAGAGGGCGATGCTGGGGGCGGGGGATGTGAAGATTTTTGCGGATGTGGATGTGAAGCATTCGGCGGCGCTGGCGGCGAGGCCGATCGAGGATGAGGTGGATGATTTGATCGAGCGGGCGGGGGCGGATGCGATTGTGGTGAGCGGGGCGGGGACGGGGAAGGCGACCGATCCGGGGAAGGTTCGGGTGGTGAAGCGCGCTGCGTCGGAGACGCCGGTGTTTATTGGGAGCGGGGTGACGGCGGAGACGATCTCGGAATTTTTGGATTGCGCGGATGGGTTTATTGTGGGGACGTCGTTTAAGAAGGGCGGGGTTTCGACGAATCCTGTCGAACAGAAGAAAGTTAAGGAGTTGATGAAGAGGTTGAGGTGAGAACGTTCGGGTGAAGAGCCCTCACCCCCGCCCTCTCCCGGAGGGAGAGGGAGTAAGAAGGGGCGTTACTTCACTTTTGCGATGAGCATGGTGAGATCATCGAGAGGGGGCGCGTCGTTGGTGAAGTCTTCGATGGCAAGCAATGTTCGGCGGATGATGGTTTCGGGGTCGGAGCTGCATTGATCGATGATTTCGTCGAGACGTTCGACGCCGAAGAGTTCGCCGGAGCGTTCGCGGGATTCGATGATGCCGTCGGTGTAGAAGACGACGACATCACCGGGCAGCAGAGTTTCGGTCATGTCTATGTATTTTTCGTCGCCGTCGATTCCAAGGGGGAGAGAGGGGGCGGCGTCCATGGATTCGATTTTGCCGGCGCTGCATCGTTTGATGCGCGGGGGGCAATGGCCGGCGCGGCTGTAGATGATCGTGCGATTTTTGGGGTCGTAAATTCCGTAGAAGGCGGTGACGAAAGTGCCGGTGCCGTTGGTGTAGCGGGCGGCGAGGTGTTCGTTGATGAAGCGCATGAGCTTGCTGGGGGGATCGGGATCGCCGTTATGGGTGTGGGCGATGCTATGAGTGACGGCCATGAGGACGGCGGCGGGGGTGCCGTGGCCGGAGACGTCGGCGATGAGGATTCCCCAGCGGCCGTCGGGGAGGGCGAAGAAATCGTAGTAGTCGCCGCCGGCGCGCTGGGAGGTTTGATAATGGGCGGCGATTTCGAGTGTGGGGATGCGCGGTAGTTTTTCAGGCAATAGGGAAAGTTGGATATCGGAGACGACTTTGAGCTCGCGATCGACGACTTCGTAGGCACGTTTGACTTCTTCTGAGAGGACGAGGTTGTGGGTGGCGCGGCCGAAGAGATTGGCGACCCAGACAAGCTCGGGGAGGCGTTGGGGGTCGAAGCCGTTGGGCTCGCGGCGCATGCTGATGACCATGTTGAGCGATTGGCCGCGATCGAATTGGGGGACGGCCTGGAGGGAGCGCATGCCGTGAAAATATTCTTTGGCGGGGTCGTCGTCGGCGATCTGGAGGTCGTTGATGATGCGGGGTTGTTCGGCGTAGATGAGTTCGGAGCAAAGTCCGCTGCTGAGCAGCGGCAGGGCGTTGCGGTCTTTCCAGGGATTCACGGGTGAATCCCAGAGGTCGCTGCGGGTGATTCGGAATTGCGGGGATTGGAGATCGCGGCGGCTGAGAGCCATCCAGCGGTCAGAGGGGATCAGCACGCGGATTTTACGGATGTAGGCCTGCACCATTTGCTGGGGGTCAGTGTTGCTGCTCATCTCGCGCATCATGTCGACGATGAAATCGAGGCGCTGCTCCCAGGGAAGTTGGGGGAAGGAGATGGGGGCGGGGGATTCGGGCATAAGAACTATGGTATGCGTTTGAGGATCGAGGAGGCAATCCATACAAAGGGAATGGGGCTTTTGTAGCTGCGACGCCTGCGTCGCCATTGCAAAGAGGCGACGCAGGGTCACCCCCATGAGTACATGGGATCCCGCGGCTACAATTCGATTGTTACTTGGCGACGGTGAATCCGGCGCTGATGGATTTGAGGACGGCGGGGGCGACGAAGGCGGTGTTCCAGTTGGATTTGGATTGATTGCGAACGGAATTAATCCAGGTGGTGAAGGAGGGGGCGACGTCAATGTTGGGGTTCACGTAGTTAACGATCTGAAATTTGGAGCCGGTTTCTTTGGTGGCGGTGATCCAGGCGGCGAGGGTTTGGTCTTTGTTGTTGAGTTGATTCACCTTGCTGCGCGGCGTGCCGTAGGTGTTATTGGAATAGTGGAATTGCGCGGGGTTGGCAGCGGTGGTTTGGACGATGAGGGGGGAGACAGCGTTGGTGTCTTGCAGGACGTTTCCCTTGATCGTGATGTTACTGGCGCCGGCGTTGTTGATGGATTGCTGCCAGTCGTAAATCAGGTTAGTGGAAACGGTGGCATTTTTTACGCCGGGGTCGAGGCGGATGCCGGTGACGTGGAATTGGGCGCTGCTTTTTTCGTGGGCGATGATGTTTTTGGTGATGGTGATGCCGGAGAGGGCGGCGACTTCGATGCCGGTGGCGCCGGTGGTGGTGCCTTGCATATCGGTGCCGTCGAGGATGACGTTGCCCGAGATGGTGCTGCCGCCGGCGGAGACGTCGATGCCGTAGGGGCAGTGGATGAAGAGATTATTTTCGACGATTCCGTTGCCGCGCAGGAGAACGCCATAGAGCGAAGACTGGCTGATGATGTTGTCGCGGACGGTGGTGTTGGTGGAACCGGCGTGGATGTAGACGTCGTGGTTGAACTCGGAGGCGTTTGCGCCGGGGACGCTGGCGTTCCAGCCGTTGTGGTCGATGACATTTTGTTCGAGGACAGCGTTCTTCGTGCCGGTGCCGATGAAGATGCCCTGGGCTTCGCCGTTGCCGACGGATTTGCTGGCGACGTAGGCGTCGAGGATCTGGCTGCGACGGAGGGTGAAGTTGGAGAGGCCGGTGCCGTCGGCGTCGAGGGTGATGTTGTCTTTGTAGCCTTTGATTAAACAATTTTCGACGAGCCAGTTGGAGCCCTGGCGAGTGAGGCGGATGCCGGTGGTGCTGAAGCTGCCGTTTTTTCCGTTGTAGGTGTTGGCGAAGAATTGCAGGCCGGCGATGGCGATGTTGTTGATGGGGTGCCCGGTGCCGCCGAAGGTGACGAAGCCTTCATGTACGCCGCTATCGATGATGGGGCGAGCGCCGGTGCCGTAGCTGCTGATGAGCTGGGGTTCTTGTGCGCTTCGGCCGCTGGTTTTCCAAGGGGGAATGCCGGTGCTGAAGGTGTCGCCGGCTTTGAGCAGAAGCCAATCGGGCTTGCCGTCGCGGATCAGTGATTCTGCTTTGGCGAGGGTTTTTAAGGGAGAATTGGTCGAGAGGCCGGTGTTTTTGTCGTTGCCGGCGGAACTGCTGACGTAAACGATGCGCGTGTCCGGGATGGCGGTGAATTTGGTCCAGCCGTCCGTGCCGAGCGACACGGAAAGGAGGATTCGAGATTCGATCGGTTCAATCTTCATCGCAAAGCAAAGTGCGGGCGGTGAAGATAGCGATCAAATTGGTGGACGCGAAAAAATATAAAAGTTTTGAACGGGTTATTCAGGATTGCTTGAGAGCGGTTGCGTAATTTCTGGCAACGTCGGCAAGCTTTTGGTGGGCGAGTTCGCAGGCGTAATCGACGGCGATGGTTTTGCGGTAGGCTTCGATTTTTTGCATGGGGTCGTGGGTCATATCGGCTTGGGCGAGGAAGGGGG
>DATAPK010000157.1:0-18855 GCA_036265245.1 Tepidisphaeraceae bacterium
ATCCCTGCGACGCATCGATCCGCGAAGATGCGAGCCGCTTTGCTTAACAATTCGATGCTTTGAAGCAGGTTGTAAGCGATCACTGGCATCATAACGTTCAGCTCAAAACTCGACCCGATCCCACTGGCGGCAAAGGCAATCGTCGCATCATTCCCAATCACCTGGGCGGCCACTTGCAGCACCATCTCGCTCATCACCGGATTTACTTTGCCGGGCATGATGCTCGATCCCGGCTGTGTCGCCGGAATACTGATCTCGCCGATTCCACATCGCGGCCCCGACGCGAGCCAGCGAATATCATTTGCAATCTTCGTCAACGAAATCGCGATTGTGCGAAGTTGCCCAGAGGCTTCCAAAACGCCATCCTTGCTAGCCTGTGCCTCAAAATGATTCTGAGCTTCGACGAAATCGATCCCCGCCTTTTGCGAGATGATCTTGATCGCTTTCTTCGCAAGTTCCGGATGCGAATTGATCCCTGTTCCCACCGCCGTCCCTCCCAGCGGCAACTCGCGCATCGCGCGAATTGCTTTTTCGCATCGCATCGCGCCGAGTTTCGCCTGCGCTGCATACCCCGAAAATTCCTGCCCCAACCGGATCGGCGTCGCATCCTGCAAATGCGTCCGTCCGATTTTCACCACCTCATCAAACTCCGTCGCTTTGCGGCTTAGCGATGCGGCCAGACCTTCCATCGCCGGCAACAACGCCTCCTTCATCGCCACCGCCGCGCTGACATGGATTGCAGTCGGAATCACATCATTGGAGCTTTGCTGCATGTTGACATGATCGTTCGGATGAATCGGCTGCTTCCCGCCACGTTTTCCCGTCGCGATCTCATTCGCCCGCCCCGCGATCACTTCATTCGTGTTCATGTTCGTCGAAGTGCCGCTCCCCGTCTGAAAAATATCCACAACAAATTGCGAATCGAGCTTGCCATCCACCACTTCCGCCGCCGCCTGCTTGATCAACTTTTCCTGATCTTCATCAATCAAACCGAATCCATGATTGATTTCCGCGCAGGCCCATTTGATCAATCCCATCGCCGCGATAAATCGCCTGGAAAACCGCAGATCCGAAACCGGGAAATTTTCCACCGCCCGCGCTGTCTGTGCGCCGTAATACGCATCGGCGGCAACCTGCATCTCCCCCATTGAGTCTTTTTCCATGCGCGTTTGTGCCATCGAAAACCTCCGGTCAAATCCAGTATAGTTTGGATCGAATGCCGATTCCTAGGCCAAAAGACAATATCCCCGCGTTATCAAGCCGGCGCATGAAATCGATCCTGCGTCGTCTGACCCAGACTTATGGCCCGCGACCCTGGAAATGCGAGGGCAAAGCGATCGATGTGCTGATCGATACGATCCTGTCCCAAAACACCTCCGCCGCCAACAGCAACGCCGGATTCAAGCAACTTCGTCGCCAATTCCCCTCCTGGAAAAAAGTCGCCGACGCCTCGGTCGAAGAAGTCGAGCGCCACATCCGCGTCAGCGGCTTATCGCGCATCAAGGCCCCGCGCATCCAAACCATCCTCCGCCAAATCCGCGTCGACGCCGGCAAATACGACCTCCAATTTCTCGCCGACTGGGAGCCGCAGCGGGCGTTTGAATACCTGACCAAGTTCAGCGGCATCGGCCCGAAGACAGCGTATTGCATCCTGATGTTCGCCTTCGGAATGAAAGTCTTCCCCGTCGATACGCATATCCACCGCATCGCGATTCGTCTGGGATTGATCCCCCCAAAAACCATCGCCGAGCAAGCCTGCAACCAATTAACCCCAATGATCGCGCCTGAGAATCGCTACGAAATGCACGTTCTGCTCATCACTCACGGCCGAAAAACCTGCCGCGCGATTAACCCGAAATGTGCCGAGTGCTCGCTCCTCGATATTTGTCCGGAGGGCAAGCGGCGGCTTAATCATTCAATGGGTGGCGTATTCAAACGCTCGGCTTCTGCCTGAAGTTGCTCGAAAATATCTCTCGTACCGTGTTGATCGCACCATTGATGAATGTACGCCAAATCCAACTTGCCAAACTGGACAGCCAACACCTGCGCCACATCTAAAACGTCCTTGCTTCGTTTGCCTTCCTTCGACCAACGCAATTTAGTCACCACGACATCTTCCGGAGATGGCAACATCACTGAATGACCTTCAAACATAACCTGCTGGCGGCGCTGGAAGCGAGATTGATCGTGCTCATCCTGACTCAACAAAAATAACTCGATTTTGAACTCGGTCGCCGGATGGTGAATGATATAGCGCGTCGTCATCGTCACTGTCTCAAACGACATCTGCGAATCGACGCGAAAGTCCTTCCCCAGCTTGGCCGCTATTTGACTGAGTTGCTGATTATCAATCTGCACCACAAAATCCGCGTCATTGGTGCCTCTTTCTCTGCCGTAAAAGTTGCTGGAGTATGATCCAACCAGCATGTAGGGCGTTCTCGTTTCATCGAGAAGCCCGATGAGTTGCAATACCAAATCCGTTGCTCTCACAGTTGATCCTCCAACTGTTCTGCAAGATGCAGACGACGCCTCAACTCCTTCATTGCATCCGCATCGCTAATCCCGGGGGAATCTCGATGGATACCCGCAAGCATCCACTGGCAGGCCTCGTCGAATCGGTCCCCTCCAGCACGAAGTTTCAACGAAGGCGGCGTTCGGCGTGCTTGTGCGATGTCTTCACGGGATAGTTGTCGGATTAGCTCCGAACTCGGTTCCATGTATTCAATGATAGCATGTTTGAGAAAATGCCTAAATCAATGTCCGAAGCTTCTCCACGCATTCCTTCAACGCCGGCACCGGATTCTCCACATCACCCTCATACTCAATCACCAGCGGCCCGGAAAAGCTGATCTGCTTCAGCGTCTGCACCAGCTTTGGCAAATCCAGATTGCCCGTGCCGATGATCACATCCTCAAAATGCCTCGCCCGGTCGTAGATGAAATCTTTGACGTGAATGCCGTAAAGTCTCGCCGCGAATTTTTCGGCCATGTGGATCGGGTCCTGCTTGGCATCAATCGCCCAGGCCGTATCCAAATGCAGCCCGATGCGCGGACTCGTGTGGTCGAAAATGTATTTGAGGATGGTGATGTTCCCCAGCCAGTCGTATCCGCCGTGGTTATGAATTCCCAGCTTCAGGTCATATTGATCCGCCAGCTTTTCAACATTCTTCAACCCATCAAACATCGCTTCCGGCGCAAAGCTGATGCTCATGTTTTTGATCCCCGCCGCCTTGCAAAACTCAAATTTGGGGCGATCCTGTTCCGTGTTCCCGGTCATCTTTTCCACGCCAATCGCCACCATCTGCACGCCCGCCTTCTGATATTGCTCAATCGTCCCGGCGAAGGTGGATGGGTCGTTAAAATTCGCATGCACTGCGCAAATCTCCGTTGCGCTCACCCCCGTCTTCTTCAACTGCTCGAAAAACGCCGGCAGCGTCTTGAAGTTCCGATAACACCAGCTTTGGATGGCAATAGGTTGCTTCACAATCATCTCCTGTTCCCCGGATCGTACCGCAGAACGCCCGCTTGCGCAATAATCGCTTTGACTGGCAGTTCCGCCCGCAATTCTGTAGTCTGCGTTTCTGGCGAAAGGAGACTTGCGTTGACTCAACTCGATTCGAATGTCCTTACATATCAGGAGCGAAGAAGCAATTTTCGCTGGATGATTTGCGCTCTGCTTTTTGCGGCCACCACGATCAATTATCTCGACCGTCAAACCCTGGCCACGCTCAAGCCGATGCTCCAGGTGAAACTGGGTTTCGATGAAGCCGCTTACGGCTGGATGAACTTCGCCTTCACCGCCGGTTATGCGGTGATGTACGTTCTGGCCGGCCGATTTATCGACTACATGGGCACGCGCAAGGGGCTGGCGATCGCCGTCGTCATCTGGTCGCTGGCGTGCATGGGCCATTCGCTCGTCCAGGGGGCTATCGGTTTTGCCGTCGCTCGATTCATCCTCGCGATGGGTGAAGCCGCCAATTTCCCCGCCGCCATCAAAACCGTCGCTCAATGGTTTCCCAAAAAAGAACGCGCGCTCTCCACCGGCATTTTCAATTCCGGATCAAACGTCGGCCTGATGCTCACACCTCTCATCGCATACATGGCCTCTCACTTGGGGTGGCAATCCGCATTCATCGCCGTCGGAATTCTCGGTCTGGTGTGGCTGGCGTGGTGGCTCGTCACCTATCAATCGCCAGAAGATCATCCGCGCGTCAATCCGCCAGAACTCGAATACATCAATCAAGACCACGAAGATACCGGCAAGCTCAAAGCAAAAATCCCCTGGACGATTTTGCTCCGCCAGCGGCAAGCCTGGCCGTTTCTCATCGGCAAGTTCCTGACCGATCCCGTCTGGTGGTTTTTCCTGCTTTGGATGCCCTCGTATCTCACCTCGGCTCGAAATATGAGCTTGCTCACCAGCGCCACCTCTTTGCTCATCCCCTACACTGCCGCCTCAGTCGGCTCAATCTTTGGCGGATGGGTTTCCAGCACGCTTATCAAGCGCGGCATGAACGTCGCCCCCGCGCGATATATCGCCATGGGCATCTGCGCCATCTGTATGCCGATGTCGATTTACGCGGCCTATACGCAGAATAACCAAATGGCCATCGCCTTGATCAGCGTGGCTCTCGCATCCCACCAGGGATGGTCGGCCAACATCTTTACCACCGCCACCGATATGTTCCCCTCCTCCGTCGCCGGCTCGATGGTCGGCCTCGGCGGCACGGCGGGCGCCATCGGCGGAATGCTGATGACCCTCATGGCCGGCGCCGTCATCCAATACACCCACCATTACAACGCCCTGTTTATCTGGGCCGGCGTGATGCACCCAACCAGCCTGATTATTTATTTGGCCATCGTCGGAACCCGCCACACGCAGGCTGATATTGTGCATAAACGACACGGAATCAGCGTGGGCCTGATCATCGGCGGCCTTGCTGTGACTTTGCTTGGAGGTGTCGGAATTGCGGCAACCGCCCTCCACTGGCAGCATCTCGTCGAGGCGATGAAAGGCGTCTCCGGAGCTGCCGCCGGCATCACCGCCGCCAGTTTCGTCGCTTTGGTCGGCTTGCTTCTCATTTACGCCGGCATCGACCGCCGCAGCTATGTTCCGGAAAATGCTTCTGCGTGACGCGCCCGCCCCGCGCTGTATACTATTATGCCGGGGTCAGCCAAGGAGCCGCCGCCATGTCCCAAGAAAGCGTGGAACAACTCCCTAAATCCACGCGCCGCATCTGGGTCGCCAAGAAGATCCTTCAACTGATCTTCACCGGCGAATTCAAAGGCGGTGATCGTCTTATCGAGGAAGAAGTTGCCCAGAAAATCGGCGTGAGCCGAACCCCCGTTCGCGAGGCGCTCGGCGAACTCGCCGGCATCGGCGTCATCAGCCTCAAGCCCAACCACGGCGCCATCGTCCGCGACTTTGGCCCAAAACAAATCCACGACATCTACCACATTCGTAAACTCCTCGAATCCGAAGCCACCCGCCTCTCCGAACCCAAAGTCGATCGCGATAAGCTTCAGGCCATTCGCGACAGAACGCAGCAATTCCTCAACGCCGCCACCCGAGGCCCCGATTGGTCCGGAGAAGCCATGACGCTCGACCAGGAATTCCACGAGCTTCTCGCCGTCAGCAGCGGCAACGAGCGTCTGTCCGAAGAAATCGGCCGATATCGCACTCTGATCCAATCCATCCGCGAAGCCGTCGGCAACACCTCCAACGCCCAGGACTTCGCCCTGATCGAACATACCCTCATCATCGATCTGCTATTGGATCACCAGGGCCAGCGCGCCGCCGAAGTCATGGCCCAACACATCGACCGCGGCGCCGAAGTCGCCGCCGCCGCGCTGAGCAAGCCGATCTTGCCGGCGTGATACTGGAAGCACCAAATCACAAACAAAATATAAGAAACACTGGTTGTCTACGTTGCTGTTCGAGCACGTAGACGGCGGATTGCGTAGCAGATGCCAGCGGCTGTTATTGCCCAGACACCAGCGTTAACTACGGCGAGCAAAATTGCAAAAGGCACGCCGCCGTTAGAGCTATTAATTACGAGGAAGGTGGGAAACACGCACACATTTGCGAAAATCATCCAATATGACGGCGGAGGAAAAGGGGCGTCCATGTAGATAAGCGATACGACCTGCATCACTATAAACATCGCGACGTTCGACAAAAATGCGGCGATCCCAATGATTAACGGGATCCGGCCCGGCTTTAGCGGTTGAGGTTTTTGGTAATCGAGCGTCGACACCTTTCGATCATTGTAACAAAGTTGAAGTCTTGTCTCCTGACCTGAATTTGTTTGTATTTTGGCGCTTTGAATTTGGTGCTTATCCCACCGCCTCAATCGCCATCGCCACCGCCTCCCCACCCCCCAAGCAAAGCGAAACGACACCGATTTTAGCATTCCGTTTCTTCATCGCATGAATCAGGGTGACCAGCGTCCGCGTGCCGCTCGCCCCAATCGGATGCCCCAGCGCCACCGCGCCGCCGTTTACGTTTACCTTCTCATGCGGAATCGCCAAATCCTTCATCGCCGCCATCACCACGACACTGAAGGCTTCGTTGATCTCGAATAAATCGACGTCGGAAACTTTCAAAGACAATTGCTTTAGCAACTTGTCGATCGCCCCGATCGGTGCGGTGGTAAACCATTCCGGCGCCTGCGCGAATGTCGCAAACCCCAGGATCTTCGCTTGCGGCTTAGCGCTGCGATCATCCCCCGACACCACCACCGCCGCCGCTCCATCATTGATGCTTGACGCATTCCCCGCCGTGATCGTGCCGTCTTTTCCAAACGCGGGTTTGAGTTTTCTCAACTTTTCTTCATTAAACTTCTTGGGGTTCTCATCCTCCAAAACCCCCTCCACGGCGACGATTTCCCCCGCAAACTCTCCGCTTTTCTTCGCCGCCTGCGCCCGCTTAAAGCTGGCGACAGCGAAGTCATCCTGTTGCTCTCGAGTGAAATTATATTTGCTCGCGCACGCATCCCCGCACGTCCCCATGTGGACGTTGTTGTAAACATCCCACAGCCCATCGCGGATTATCGAATCGATTAGCACGCCATTCCCCAAGCGATATCCGTTCCTCGCCTTATCGAGCAAGTAGGGGGCTCGCGACATGCTTTCCGTCCCGCCCGCAATCACCACCGAAGCGTCTCCGCACTGAATCCCCTGCGCCGCCAGCATCACCGCCTTCAACCCTGATCCACAAACTTTATTGACGGTCGTCGCCCCTATGCTCGCACTCAACCCCGCCCCGATCGAAACCTGCCTCGCCACATTCTGCCCCAGCCCCGCACCGATCACATTCCCAAAAATCACTTCATCAATGGTGTCGGCAGAAATTCCCGCCTTCGCAATCGCCCCCTTCACCGCCGCCGCCGCCAGCCCCGCCGCCGGTACGTGGGACAACGATCCGCCAAATGTCCCAATCGCCGTTCGCGCTGCACCTGAAAGATAAACCGGCTTAATCATCTCGTTCCTTTCATTGCCCCGCGTATACACCTTACCAATCCAAAATCCAAAATCCGATCCCCGTTGAATCTCCCTCCGATCCTGCTAGTTTCCATTCATGCCAAAGGAAACGAATCTCAATAAATCCTACGAACTCGCCAAACAACGATATGCCGAGCTTGGCGTCAACGTCGATCGCGCCATGTCTGCTCTGAAAAAAATCCCCATCTCGCTGCATTGCTGGCAGGGGGATGATGTCGGCGGATTTGAATCCGATGCCGGGTTGACCGGTGGCGGGATTCAGGCGACGGGCAATTATCCCGGCAAGGCCCGCAGCGCCACCGAACTTCGCGCTGATCTCGACCAGGCGTTTAGTTTGATTCCCGGCAAGCATCGGCTCAATCTCCACGCGCTCTATGCTGAGCATGGCAAAAAAGTTGCCGATCGAGATGCCCTCACTCCCGGCCACTTCACCAACTGGATCGACTGGGCCAAGCGAAAAAAGATTGGCATGGATTTTAATCCTTCGTTCTTCTCTCATCCTCGCGCCGCTGATGGATTTACTCTTACCAGCCGGGATGCGGGGGTTCGAAAATTCTGGATCAACCATGGAAAAATCTGCCGCATGATCGGCGCGAAAATTGGTAAGGAGCTGGGCTCGCCTTGCGTGACCAATGTTTGGATTCCGGATGGTTATAAGGATACGCCCGCCGACCGGAAAACGCCGCGCGAGCTGCTCGAAAAAGCGCTCGATGAAATCTTCGCCGAGAAGATCGATCCCAAGCTCAACCTTGACGCTGTCGAAGGCAAGCTCTTTGGCATTGGTTCGGAAAGTTACGTTGTCGGCTCGCATGAATTTTATCTCGGCTACGCGATCAAAAATCAGAAGCTTCTTTGCCTCGACGCCGGCCATTTCCATCCGACTGAAGGGATTGCCGACAAGGTTTCTTCGGTGATGATGCATCTCGATGAGATTCTCCTTCACGTTAGTCGAGGCGTGCGATGGGATAGCGATCATGTTGTTGTCCTTTCTGACGACTTGCGGGCCATCGCCGAAGAATTGGTGCGTGGCGATTATCTTGGCCGGGTGCACATTGGCCTGGATTATTTCGACGCCAGCATTAACCGCATTGCTGCGTGGGTCATCGGCACCCGCTGCATGCTTAAAGCGCTTCTGATTGCATTGCTTGAACCGACCAAAACCCTGAGAAACCTTGAAATTTCGGGCGATTTCACTTCTCGCCTGGCTCTGATGGAAGAACTGAAAACGCTCCCATTTGGAGCGATTTGGGATTATTATTGCAGCACGCAAAACGTTCCAGTCGGCGACCAGTGGATTAATGAGGTGAAGGAATACGAGCGCATCGTTTTGTCGAAGCGTTGAATGGCCGATGCGGTTTGGTGCGTTGCAAATGCCTATCATTTTCTAATGCTTCTTGCTGAACCAATTTCTGAAGAGACGGACGAGAAAGATTCCGAGTTCGATCCGCCGTACCACACTGACGATCAAGACGGCAGTGGAGATGGGGACTCTAACGATCCTTCCAAATGGATCACCGTCGCCACTTTCTGGCAGCCCACGGAAGCCCACATTGCCCGCTTGAAACTTGAGAGCGAAGAGATCGATTGCATTTTGATCGACGAAAATCTCGTCGCGACGGATTGGCTTTACGCGAACGCCGTCGGCGGGATTAAGCTTCGCGTGCCGGAAAGCGAAGCTCATCGCGCCCGGCTTCTGCTGGTTCGTGAAGCCAGGACTGATGTTCCGGGCTCAAGCGATATTCGTTCGTTCCGAAAGCTCTCCTTTCTGCTGCTGGTTGCGATTGTGACGGGATTGTTGACCGCGTTGCTGATTTTGTAGTTACTTTTAAGCCATTTTGATGCGCGGCGGCGCGGCCAAAAAACGACTTATTCGAGTCGAAACGAGCTTTTTGTCTCAATTGGAGGGGTGGCGTTGAGACGATTTTCTGGCGATGGGAAGATTTGGGAAATTTTGAGAAAGCGGGTCCGCGCGGCGGAGCCGCGGGCTTTTTTTGAGAGGGCCGTATTTGGTTTTCAAAGAGCTCGCGCGGGGCGAGGAGAGGGCGGATGAAGGGCGCTCTCATTGTTACGGAGGTGTTGCGCGATTTGGGTTGGTTTGGCGTAGCGCGCGGGAGGGGGAAATGGGATTGGGAGAGGCCAGGGGGGAAAATAATTTTGGAATGAGGGATTTTTGGGTTTTGGGGCGCTGCGCGGCGGGCGTGAAGGTGGGCGGGGTGGGCGAGAGGTGTGGTGTCCCTTTGGGGCGACCGCTTCGCGAGTGTGGGGAAGCGTGAATCAGATGAGGGCTTTGTTTTTGCGTGAGGGGTTATTTGAGTTGGATGTCGGGGATGATGAGGGGGTCGTCGCTGACGTTGTTGGGGAGGGGGGGCATGGTGAATTGGGGTTCGGTGGATTGGGCGGCGCGGTCGCCGTGGACTTTTTGGAGGAAGATGTGGACTCGGTAATCGCCGGGAGGGATGTTGTTGATTTGGAAAGTGAGATCGGGAGCGACTTCGAGGAAATGATTGTCGGAGAGATCAAGATTGCGCTTGATTGGGAAGGCCCGGGCGTTGATGAAATAGTCGTTGGGGTTGAGGTTGGGTGGGAAGACGAATTTTCCGGTGACGGGGCGGCCGACGCCGCCAAAAGCGAGAGTCGTGGTTTGGGCGGCGATGACGTGGGCGACGCCGACGTCATCTCGGAAGTTCATGGAGATGGGGCCGGATTGTTCTTCGAAATTTCGGTAGATTAAAACTTGGCCGGGGAGAACGTGATCCATGGTGAAATTTCCATCGGGGTCGGAGGTGGCGCTGTTGGTGATTGGGATTGGAATGGGGCCTTTGTTGGATGTTTGATCGAGGGAAATGGTTTGGAATTCAATGCGAGACGCGGGTTTTGTGCCGAGGAGGTATCGGCCCTGAATTTGACCCCAATCAAGGAGGTGAATGTCAGGGTTTTTCTTGAAGGTGTCCTGATCGACCTGGGCATATCCGGCGTCGGAGATGACTTGAAGCAGGAATGGGCTGGATTGCCGGAGGAGGTCAAAGGCGCCGTCGGAATCGGTCTGGGCGCGCGGGGTTTGGGGATCGTCGATATCCAAGGCGCCGTTGCGGATTTGAATGCGTGACCGTTGAGGAAGTGCGACGAAAACAGTGGCACCGATGACGGGTTGGCCGTTTGCAAAGAGGACGCGGCCATGCAGGGCGGGGGCAGGTTGAGAGGTGGAAGCAGTTTGCTGCGCCTGGGTGGAATCCAAAACGGTGAAAAGCCAAATGCCGAGTGAAGTCAGCGCGGCGAGGCCAAGGAGAAGCGAGGCGACGAGTGCGGGGGCGGAGAGGGTTGTTGCCGCGCCAGAGACGCCGGTGAGACCGATCTTCATGATGTTGGCGGTGAGGGCGGCGGGGACGGAGGCACTGGCGTGTTCGGCCTGGAGGAGTGGGATGAGAGTGGCGGCGGCGACGGCGCAGCCGAGGGTTTTTAGGTTTCCTCGTAATGCTTCGATGGCGCGGTCGAGGCGATGGTTGATGGTGGAAGGGGCGACGCCGGCTTCTTTGGCGAGATCGATTTGTTGGCGGCCGACGAAGAAGCGCTGGATGATGAGTTCGCGGTCGGCGGCGGGGAGTTTTTGCATGGCGGCGTCGAGGTGCTCGCGCAGTTCGGCGAGGATGCGCTGGGAATCGTTATCCAAATCAGGTTGGTGAGTGACTGCGGATTCGTAACGCGAGCGGGTGCGGCGGCGGCGATTCATGTCGATGGCGATGTTGACGGCGCAGGTGTGCAGCCAGGCTCCGAGATTACCGCGAAGGGAGGATGCTTTTTGGGCGAGGCGAAGGAAGGTTTCCTGGACGGCGTCATCGGCGTCTTCGCGATTGCTTAGGGCGCGGCGGCAGGTGGCGAAGACGAGGCCTTGGTATTGGGTGACGATCTGGGCGAAGGCGTCGGCGTCTTTTTGGGTGGCGTAGCGGGCGAGAAGGGGGGATTGCGTCATGGTTGCCTCGTGTTAATAGACGCAGGTGGGGGCGGGGGATTCGATGGGGGAGGAATTTGATTGGGGATTTGTCATATCAAGCGGGATTGGTGTAGGGATCATAGTGTTTGATGGGGGTTGGTCCCACGGCGGAGCCGTGGGCTTTTTATCGATGGAATGAAACCGGTCGCGAGGGGCGGCGCTAAACGAGGGGGAAATATGCTTACCCGCACTCTCTCCATGCATGCGGCGAGGGGATTGGAGGGATGGTTTGAACTTTGCGGGGTGAGATTCTACACTGAAGTTTTCGTGTTGAGATGTGCTTAATCAATCATAAATGAAAGGATAGCTTACATGCCGCTGATGACAACCAAGCCGATGTTTGATCTTGCTTATGAAGGGGGATTTGCAGTCGGGGCGTTTAATGTGAACAACATGGAGTTGGCGCAGGCGATTCTGGATGCTTGCGCGAAGGAGAAGAGCCCGCTGATTTTGCAGATTTCGAAGGGGGCGAGGAAGTATGCGAATATTCGGTATCTCAAGGCGATCATCGACGCGGGCGTGGCGGAGTATCCCGATCTGCCGATCTGCGTGCATTGCGATCATGGGGATACGGTCGATCTGATTCAGCAGTGCGTGAATGATGGATATACGTCGGTGATGATCGATGGGAGCCATCATCCGTATGAAGAGAATGTGGCGCTGTCGAAGAAGGCGACGGATTTGGCGCACGCGAATGGCGTGGTGGTGGAGGCGGAGCTGGGGATGCTCGGTGGGATTGAAGAGGATGTGGTGGGGCTCAATGCCGAAGAGTATGAGAAGAATATCGAGAAGTTTTTGACGGACCCGGAGCAGGCGGTGGATTTCTGGAAGCGAACGGGGATCGATAGTTTGGCGGTGGCGATTGGGACGAGCCATGGCGCTTTCAAGTTTAAGCATGAAGCGAAGCTGGCGTTCAATCGCATCGAGCAGATTATGAAGACTTGCCCGGGGCTGCCGCTGGTGATGCACGGAAGCAGCAGCGTGCCGCAGGAGTTTATCGATCTGGTGAACAAGTATGGCGGGGCGATGCCTAACGCGAAGGGTGTGCCGGAAGATCAGATCGCGATGGCGGTGCAGAAATACGGCGTTTGCAAGGTGAATATTGATACGGATTTGCGGCTGGCGATGACGGCGAAGATTCGCGAGGTGTTTGCGACGAAGGCGGCGGAGTTTGATCCGCGGAATTATCTGGGGCCTGCGCGCGAGGCGATTACGAAGATGGTGCAGCGGAAGTTGCATGTGTTGAATAGCGCGGGTAAGGCGGAGGCGGTGATTAAGCAGTGGGAGAAGCTTGGGAAGCCGCTGCCGAAGTTTTATGCGAAGAAGGCGGCTTGAGCATTGTTGGAATGAAATGCTGAATTGGCCACAAAGACACAGAGGGCAGAGAGACAAAAGAAGAGTATAATTGTTTCAGGATTTACCCTGTGTGCTTTGTGTCTCTGGGGCTTATTTTATGATCGACGAGCATATTGATCGTTCGGTATTTAAGTTTACGACCTTTGATGAGGCGGATGCGGATGATGTTGAGTTTTGGATGAGCAAGACGCCGACTGAAGGGATCGAATATCTTCGCAGGTGGCTCTATGGCGACGATCAAGTTGACGCAAGACTTCAAAGAGTTTTTGAGTTTGCTGAACTCGGAAAAGATTGATCGCTACGAGAAAGATTAAGAAGAGGATTTGACCACAGATGAACGCAGATAAACGCAGATAAGACGAATCGATTTTTGGGTTCATCTGTGTTTATCTGTTTTCATCCGTGGTTTTATTGTTTTGGGTTTGAAATGCGCGATCAAGAGCAGACAGCACTAGTGACGGGGGCATCGGTGGGGATTGGGAGGGATCTTGCGATTGTGCTGGCGGAGGCGGGGTGTGATCTGGTGGTGACGGCGAGGAATGGGGAGCAGCTTCAAAAGCTCGCGGAGGAGTTGCGCGGGAAGTTTGGGATTAAAGTTGAGGTGATCGTTCAGGATCTCGCTAAACCGCAAGCGGCAGATGAAATTTTTCGGGAAGTGGAAAAACGAGAAATCACGATTGATCTGCTGATCAACAACGCGGGGTTCGGGGGGTATGGCCGGTTTGATGTGCAGGCGGTGGAGCAGTCGCTGGATATGTTGCAGGTGAATGTGGTGGCGTTGACGCATCTGACGAGATTGTTTTTGCCGGGGATGGTGGAGCGGAAACGGGGGCGGGTGATGAATGTGGCGTCGATCGCGGCGTTTTTGCCGGGGCCGGGGCTGGCGGTTTATTATGCGAGCAAGGCGTTTGTGGTTTCGTTTTCGCAGGCGGTTGCGGCGGAGTTAAAGAGGACGGGGGTGACGGTGACGGCGCTTTGTCCGGGGCCGACGGAGACGGAATTTCAGAAAAGGGCGGGGGTGGAGAATTCGCCGATCTTTCGGGGGAATATGATGAGTTCGATGAGGGTGGCGAGAATTGGGTATCGGGCGATGATGCGGGGGAAAAGAGTTGTTGTGACGGGGTTCAAGAATCAATTGATGGCGAGTGCGGCGCGGTTTGCGCCGCGGGGGTTGGTGACGGCGGTGGCGAAGAAGTTGAATGAGTCGAGGGGATAGCATTGCCATCGAAACTCGAATGTGATCCCGCCGCGAGCGGCGGGGCTAACAAATGCTTTCGATTTTTACACTGATTGAGATCAAATGGATTTACTGGATACGCATATTTATTCGGTGATTGGGGCGGAGGGATTCACCAAACTTGTTGCGGCGTTTTATCGGAGGGTGCCGGGGGATTCGATTTTGGGGCCGATGTATCCGAAGGATGATTTGGTGGGGGCGGAGGCGCGGTTGAGGGGTTTTTTAATTCAGCGGTTTGGGGGGCCTGGGGATTATTCGATGGAGCGGGGGCATCCGCGGCTGCGGATGAGGCATGGGCCGTTTCATATTGATGTGAAGGCTCGGCATCGGTGGATTGAGTTGATGGAGGCGGCGCTGGTGGAGACGGAATTGCCGGCGGAGGTGACGACTTTGCTGCGAAAGTTTTTTGGGGATACGGCGACGTTTATGATTAATCGGTAATTGTGCGGAATAGAAATGCACCCTCTCTTTCCCTGAGTACAACAACGTTTCGCAGGGCAATTGATAAGTCTCTGTAGTTGTTATGCCTGCGTTGTCCCATACCATGAAGAGGCGACGCAGGCGTCGCGGCTACATGCGCAACGTTGCTGAATATAGGGAGAGGGAGTAGTTGTTTGGGGGGCTTTGATCCCATATCTTCGCGGGTGGAGAATAAACTTATGAAAATTGCGGTGATGCCTGGTGATTTTGTTGGGAAGGAAGTGGTTGCGGAGGGATTGAAGGTTCTGAAGGTCGCTTCGCAGAAATTTAACTTCAAATATGACACGACGGATTATCCGTTTGGGGCGGAACATTATCTGAAGACGAAGGTGACGCTGCCAGATTCGGCGCTGAAGGAATTGGCGGCGCATGATGCGATTTTGTTTGGGGCGGTGGGGGCTGATCCGCGGGGGAATGCGCAGATTCCGCAGGGGCTGATTGAGACGGATATTTTACTCAAGATGCGGTTTGAGTTGGATCAGTATATTAATTTGCGGCCGACGAAATTGCTGCCTGGGGTGCCGACGCCGCTGGCGAATGTGAAGGCGGGCGATATCGACATGATTATCGTTCGAGAAAATACAGAGGGGTTGTACTGCCAGAATGGTGGATTTTTGTACAAGGGGACGAAGAACGAGGTGGCGAATCAGATTGAGGTGACGACGCGGCACGGGGTGGAGCGGGCGATTCGGTATGCGTTTGAATATGCCAAGCAATATGGGCGGAAGAAAGTGACGCTGGTGGCGAAGACGAATGTGCTGCGATATGCGCACAATTTGTGGATGCGGGCGTTTGAAGAGGTCAAGGCGGATTATGCGGGGATCGAGACGGGGTACGATCATGTGGATGCGTGCACGATGTACATGGTGACGAATCCGAAGCGATACGATGTGGTGGTGACGACAAATATGTTTGGGGACATCATCACCGATCTGGGGGCGGCGATTCAGGGCGGGATGGGAATGGCGGCGAGCGGGAATTTGAATCCGACACGGCAGGCGGCGAGCATGTTTGAGCCGGTGCATGGGAGCGCGCCGGACATCGCAGGGAAGAATGTGGCGAACCCGATCGCGACATTTTTGAGCGTGGCGATGATGCTGGATTTTCTCAATCAGGCGGCGGCCGCGAAGTCGATTTACGTGGCTTGTCAGGAAGTTGTGGCGAATAAGAAGAATCACACGCGTGACCTGGGGGGCACGGCGAGCACGACGCAGGTGGGTGAAGCGGTGTGTGCCGGGATTTCGACATAGTGGGATTACGGAAAAGTGTTTTCGGATTGCGGCGAAGGCTGGTTTTGCAGGGAAAAATCAGTGGTTGGGGGGCATGCAGAAATTCGGAATTGTCTTGCCCACCGGTAATTATCATTTAGGTTAATAGCAGTGCCTGCGTGGTTTCGTTGTGCGCGGGCGATGGTCGATAGGAGGCGGAGAGGACGGCATCGATTGCATTCCCTCCCCAGCGACTTGATTTTGCAACGAGGAGCGAGAGGCAGCATGAAATGCCTGCTTGGGATGCTTCGTAGAAGCGTCAGCGTGCGTGATTCCATTCTTTGGTCGGCGGCTGCGTTGTCGCTTGCGTCGATGCCGGCGCTTCGCGCGGATCCGACTCTTCCGACGATTGCCAACAACATGTTTACGGTTGCCGCGCCCTCCGCCAGCGCAACGACGAATACAACCAATCTTCAGAATGCAATCAATAGTGCGAATGCCGCGGCAGGCGGCGGCGTTGTTAATGTTCCAGCGGGGACTTATGTCACCAACGAGCTTTTTTTGAAGAGCGGGGTGAATCTGAATCTGGCGGCGGGGGCGGTGCTGCAAAACAATGCGCCGAGTTCAACCTTCATTACGACTTCGGGGAGCAATCTTCACGATATTGAAATCAGCGGCAGCGGTGTGATCGATGGGCATGCGATCGCCACGTCGGGAAACAATATGATGCCGCTGCAGAACATCAGCCGCCTGTATATCACCGGCGTGACGATTGCGAACGCATCGCACGAGCATCTGGTGGTGGAATCGGATAGCGACGTGACGATTGACGGGATCAACATCAACGACAATTTTTCGGTGGCGCAGACGGGGGATTATCTGGCCAATACGGATGCGATTGATTATTCGGGGAATAATTTTCTGATCAAGAACAGCAATATCAATGCGGGCGATGATGATATTGTTGCCAAGCCCAGCGGGAGCCCGGGGAGCAAAACGACGACGACGAATGTGGTGATTACGAATGATGTGATTGGGGCGGGGCATGGGATTTCGGTGGGCGGGCAGACGCCGGCGGGGTTGAACGGCCTGACGGTCAGTAACATCACTTTCAATGGGACGGACAATGGATTGCGGCTGAAAGCGGGGAATAATTCTGGCGATGTGAAGGGAGGCGGGATCGTTCAGAATGTGAGCTTCAGCCACATCAAAATGACGAACGTGACTCATCCGATCATTATCAGCAGTTGGTATAACGGCGGCGATGCTTATGGTTCAGCGGAAGTGAGTGGATCGGCATTGCATACGGTAACCAATCCGAACGATCCTTCTGTTGTCGTCAATGAAAGCGCCAACACGGGCGTGGGTTATCCGTTTTTTGACAACATTTCATACAGCGACATCACGGCTTCGGGGACGAGCGAGAATGTTGCGATTATTTATGGATTGAACAGCACGGATTCGAATCCGGCTGATCCGCTGCGGAATATAGACAATATTTCTTTCAGCAACGTAAAGCTCGCGGGGAAGTTTGGGGCGGATATTTACTATGTGTCGAATTTGGATATCAGCGGGCTGATGGTTTTTCCGACGAACAGCGGAAGTTTTGACACGAACGGGAATTTTGTGGGGACGTTGAACAGCAATGCGAAGATTCAGCAGACGGGCAATACGTTTGCGACGACGCCGGAGCCGGGGAGTTTGATGGTTTTGGGGATGGGGGGATTTGCGATGCTGGTGAGACGCCGCGCGCGTTGATGATGATCCACGGCGGGGCCGTGGGCTTTTGGTGCATTCAAATAGTTCAATCTGCGGATCGTTGTGATTGTCTGATGGCGCCTACAATGGGCGCCATGAGCGAACTTTTTTCTCCACTTAAAATTCGGGATGTGACGTTGCGGAATCGGGTTGGGGTTTCGCCGATGTGTCAGTACAGCTGCGAGGATGGGTTTGCGACGGATTGGCATTTGGTGCATTTGGGGTCACGGGCGGTGGGTGGGGCGGGGTTGGTGATTGCGGAGGCGACGGGGGTGGAGGCGCGGGGGAGGATTTCGCCGAATGATTTGGGGATTTGGAAGGATGAGCATGTGGAGCCGCTGGCGAGGGCGGCGAGGTTTGTTGAAGCGCAGGGAGCGGTGGCGGGGATTCAGATTGCGCATGCGGGGAGGAAGGCTTCGACGTCGCGGCCTTGGGAGGGGCATCGGGCGGTGGAGGATGGGCGGGGTGGATGGGAACCGATTGGGCCGAGCGCGGTGGCGTTTGATAAGGATTATCGCATGCCGCGGGAGATGACGGAGGGGGATATCAAGACGGTGCAGGGGGCATTTGCGGCGGCGGCGAAGCGGGCGGCGGGGGCGGGGTTTCGGTGGCTGGAGATTCATTCAGCGCATGGATATTTGTCGCATAGCTTTTTGTCGCCGCTATCGAATCGGCGGACGGATCGATATGGCGGGGAGTTTGAGAATCGGATTCGATTTTTATTGGAGACGGTGCGAGAGGTGCGGAAGGTTTGGCCGGAGGGATTGCCGCTGACGGTGAGGATTTCGGCGACGGATTGGGTTGAGGGCGGGTGGGATTTGGAGCAGTCGATTGAGTTGGCGAGGCATTTGAAAAAGGAAGGGGTGGATTTGATTGATTGCAGTTCGGGAGGGTTGTCGCCGAATCAGAAGATCGAGTTGCGGCCGGGGTATCAGGTGCCGTTTGCGGACGCGATTCGGGCGCAGGCGGGGATTGCGACGGCGGCGGTGGGGTTGATTACGGAGGCGCGGCAGGCGGATGAGATTATTCGCGCGGGGCAGGCAGATATGGTGCTGCTGGCGAGGGAAATGTTGCGCGATCCGTATTGGGCGATTCATGCGGCGAAGGAGTTGGGGAAATTGGATAGCGTGAAAGTGCCGGTGCAGTATGGGCGGGCGTTTTGAGGTTCAAGTCTAAATGCAACCGCGGAGTCAGGGAGGCGCGGAGACAGACGCGGAGGGATTCGGGTTTAATTTAAAAAGTGGTGGATGAGGTCGAGATATTTGTCGCATAGCCAGGAGGTGGCGGGGGAGAGGATTTTTCCGGCGAAGAGGAAGAGGATAAGGAATG
>DATAPK010000158.1:0-2352 GCA_036265245.1 Tepidisphaeraceae bacterium
GCCGTATCGCGGCCGCGATAATTCTGCTGCAAACGCTTTTCTTTAAGTTCACCGCGGCGCCCGAATCGGTTTACATCTTCAGCAAAGTTGGGCTTGAGCCGTGGGGACGTATCGGCTCTGGCGTCGCAGAACTGATCGCAGCGATTTTGATCCTGATTCCGCCAACGACATGGCTGGGGGCCTGCCTCGCCCTTGCTGTGATGCTCGGCGCGATTTTCAGTCATCTTACCATCCTTGGTATCGCGGTGATGGACGATGGCGGGTTGCTCTTTGGCCTGGCGCTCGCTGTGGCCGCGTGCAGCGCGATCTTGCTTTTTCTGCAACGCCGGCGACTCCCACTAATCGGGGCCTACCTATGAAACGATCGCCGTTACACGAGGCCATCGCCGAGGTTTTGCGCCAGGGCGAATCGTTACTGAATTCCCTGAGCGACGAAGATTACACGAGGAAATTGCCGACCGTGTTTGGTTCCACTGTTGGCGGACATTACCGGCATTGCCTGGATCATTTCCAGTGTCTGCTGCTAGGCCTGGACGCCGGCGAGATCAATTATGATCATCGCGAACGAAACTCTTGGATCGAGAACGATTGCATGTTTGCGCTTGCTGAAACGCATCGAATCCTGCGCGCTTTTGAATCCATCCCGACGCCATTTCTCGATTGCCCAATCAATGTCCGAAGCAAGGTAAACTACGAAGTTGACGCCGCATCGTTGATTGGATCGACCGTTGGCCGCGAATTCATGTACGCGGTCGCGCATGCGATCCACCACTATGCCTTAATCGCCGTAATGTGCGGCATTCTTGACGTGTCAGTACCTGCCGGCTTCGGCGTTGCACCGTCAACTCTGAAATATCACGCCGAGCAACCCAAAGCGGCGTGAATTTTACTTATGATTGCGCCAGCGCTCCTCGCTTCGACCGCAATCATTTTGCTAAGCTTCATCTCCGAAGACGCGGCAACACTTTCTTCCGCGTTGTCAGTGTTCGGGGGTCCGCTCAGCTGGCCGCTAGGGTTTGCGACTTGTTTTGCTGGAATCTGGTTGGGTGACCTGGGCCTTTACTGGCTCGCACGTCGCCTGGGTAAACCCATTCTGCAAAGCCACTGGGTCGCGCGGTTCGCCGACGCCGACGCCATCGAACGCTGTAAACAAGAATTCAATCAACACAGCTCGCTCACGTTGTTGGCCAGCCGATTCGTTCCTGGCACGCGGTTGCCGACGTATCTCGCGGCCGGGCTGCTCTCGATGCCGCTTAGAAGATTTGCTCTTGTCACGGCGTTGGCCGCGGCCTTGTGGATTGGAGGAATCTTCGCAATTGCAAAGCTACTCGGCAGTCACGCATTGATTTGGTTCCCGCTCCTTCAAGGCAAGATTGCCGCGATTGTTTTCACAGCGTTTCTTATCGGGGCAGCGCTCTTATTGGTCAGAAAGCTTGTCTTTATCCCAACATTCTTGAGGCGCTGGACGCACTGGGAATTTTGGCCGGCATGGCTCTTTTACATTCCCGTAGGCGTTTATTATTTGTGGCTAGCCATCCGCTTTCGCGGTCTCAGCGTGCCGACTGCAGCGAATCCCGCGATAGAAAGTGGCGGATTCATTGGCGAATCCAAGTTTGAGATTCTCGGTGAACTTCATTGCACCAGTTCTGAATTCGTCGCCGAGGCGTTCCTGTTGGATGGGTCAACAACTTCCGATCGCTTGCTTTCGCTACATCGGTTGTGCCGACAACACGCCATCACGCTACCGTTTGTTTTGAAACCAGATGTCGGCCAGCGCGGCAATGGCGTGAGATTGATCCGATCGATGCGAGCTGCATTGGAATACCTGCAACAGGTCAGTGCGCCCGTGATGGTTCAACACTATGTTGCCGGGCCGCACGAAGCCGGTGTCTTTTACTATCGCTTTCCTGGCGAACCACGTGGACACATTTTCGCGATCACGAATAAAATCTTTCCTACGATCATTGGAGATGGAATTCGCGCGGTAGAAGACCTAATCCGGGATGATCCGCGTGCTTCGTTGATGGCATCGACTTATCTTCGGCGCTTTGCCATGCGCCAGGATGAGATTCTGGCGTCGGGAGAAGTCTTAAAACTTGTCGAGACCGGCAATCATGCGCAGGGCTGCATTTTCCGCGATGGAATGCATCTTCTTACGGAGGACCTGGAGCGGGCGATCGATCAGATTTCGCGTAAACTCCCCGGCTTTTTCATTGGGCGATACGATATCCGCTACGAAAATGAAGAAGATTTCAAACAGGGACGCAATTTCCAGATCGTTGAACTCAACGGCGCTTCCTCGGAAGCGACCAGTATCTACGACGCTCGCAACTCGCTCTTCTCGGCCTATCG
>DATAPK010000159.1:0-4033 GCA_036265245.1 Tepidisphaeraceae bacterium
ACGCCGGATATTCACGGCAGCTACGTGAACGGAACCTGGAGTGTCCTTGCCGCCACGCATTACACACGGCTGTTTTATTCCTCGCAAGTTCTGACCAACGGGAACGTCTATGTTGCCGGCGGCGAATATGGAACCGGCAAAAGCCACGCTGAATGGTATAATACGCTGAACAATACCTGGAGCGACATCCCGCAACCGTCGGCCAACCCGACTTATTCCGATGCTGTCTCGAAAATGTTGCCCAACGGAAACGTCCTCCAGGGGACCACCGGCGGCAACGTTTGGATTTATAATCCGAATTTGAACACTATCACGGCGGCCGCCTCGGCGCGTAATCAAAACGAAGCCTGCTGGGTTAGATTGCCCAACGATGGCATCCTCACCGTTGATGCCTTCGGGACGCAATCCGAGCACTACGTTCCGTCATTGAACACATGGATTACTGATGGGAGCGTTCCGGTAAGTTTGTACGGTTTCGGCGGCGAAATGGGCGCGGGCCTTTTGTTGCCAAACGGAAACGTCTTTTATATCGGCGGCACCACGCATACCGC
Source organism: Tepidisphaeraceae bacterium (assembly GCA_036265245.1). GTDB lineage: Bacteria > Planctomycetota > Phycisphaerae > Tepidisphaerales > Tepidisphaeraceae > DATAPK01. The sequence continues at coordinate 552 of DATAPK010000159.1, forward strand.
TATCTACACGCCGGGCAGCACTGTGACATCTCCCGGCACGTGGGTTGCGGGTCCGGAAATGATATTTGGCGGAGTCGGTTTGGGCGCGGTGGATGCTCCAGCAGCAATGATGGTTAATGGCAAGATTCTGTGCGCGATTGGCCCGACCAATGGCTTCAATGGGCCGACCTCTTTCTACGAGTACGATTACCAATTCAACAGTTTTGCTCAGGTGAATGGACCGACGGGCACGACGCATCCCAATGCTCCCTTTGTGATGACGATGCTCGATTTGCCCGACGGCAACGTGTTCATGATCTCGGGCCAGGGCAGCACGCTATGTTATATTTATTCTCCCGATGGTTCGCCGGTACCCGCGGGCCAACCGGTTGTCAACAGCATCACCGAAAATGTTGATGGCTCCTATCATTTGGTTGGCACGGGTCTTAACGGCATTTCCGGGGGCGGGGCTTATGGCGATGATTGGCAACTGGACAGCAATTATCCGCTCGTCCGGATGACGAACAGTGTTTCCGGCAACGTGTATTACGCCCGCACTTATGGGTGGAACAGCACGGGCGTGATGACCGGAAGCAAAATCGTTACCACCGAGTTTTCGCTCCCCGCAAATCTTCCCACAGGCACGTATTCCTTGATCGTGGTGGGCAATGCGAACCCCTCCGTGCCCCTCACCTTCGTTTATGCGCCACCTGCGGCTCCGACCGGATTGAGCGCGGTTGTGGGCGACCGGCAGTTGAAACTGACGTGGAACGCTGTGTCAGGAGCAACGGCCTATAACGTGAAACGCTCCACCACCAGCGGCGCTTATTATGTACCGGTGACGACTACCGCCGGGACAAATTTCACAGATACTGGATTGGTCAATGGAACCACTTACTATTACGTCGTCACCGCCGTCGGCAGCGGCGGACCTAGCGCGAACTCATCCCAGTTGGCTGTCGCACCGTTCGGTCCCCCCCCGGCGCCGACTGGTTTGACGGCCGGACCGAATAGCGATGAGACCGTGAGTCTCGCGTGGAATGCCAGTTCCGGCGCGACGAACTATAATGTAAAGCGCTCGACGACGAGCGGTGGCCCTTACACTATCGTCGCGACCCGCGCCAGTTTGGACTACACCGACACTAACGTGGTCAGCGGGACGGCTTACTACTACGCGGTTTCCGCGCTCAGCGCCGGTGGTGAGAGTGGCAATTCGGCACAAGCTTCCGCGACGCCAACGAATACCGGAGATGTTACCGCTGGCCTGGTCGGTAACTGGAGATTTGACGAAAATGGTGGGACAATTGCCTCAGATTCCTCGGGTTTCAACAATACGGGAACACTGGTGAACAGCCCGACCTGGATTGCTCCCGGCGAAATTGGCGTGTCCGCGCTCGCGTTCAACCAGACCAATCAGCAATCGGTGACCGTGGCCAATGCATCATCTCTCAACATGACTGCAGGAATCACCATCGCTGCCTGGATTAACGCCATTGATTGGGCTGGCAACCGGCGCATTTTGCAAAAAGGCAATTCGGACAATCAATACCGGTTCCTCGTCGAGAATGGCGTGTTCAAGTTTCATTTGCAGGGAGTTAACACCCTCACCACGCTGTTGCCGCCGACCAACATCTGGATGCACGTTGCGGCAACGTGGAATGGTTCCACCATGACCATTTACACCAATGGCGTGCGCGAGGATAGCCTCGCGGCCACTGGTTTCATCGCCACTACAGCAGACCCGCTGGCAATCGCCCAGAAAAACACCGGCACTTCCGGCGGTGATTATTTCAATGGAGCCATGGACGAGGTCCGCCTTTACAATCGCGCGCTGACGATTCCCGAACTCAATACTGTGATGCACAATGGCGCGGGCGCGCCGGGCACGCCAACTGGATTCACCGCAGTGGCTGGCAATACGCAGGTGGTTCTGTCGTGGGCCGCCGTTTCAAGCGCCGCCAGCTACAATATCAAACGCTCGACTGTCAGCGGCGGGCCCTATGCGACAGTCGCCTCCTCTTTCGGAACCTCTTACACCGATGCAGGTTTGACGAATGGAATCACTTATTACTATGTCCTTTCGGCAGTCAACTACACGAACGAGAGCCCCAACTCCGTGCAGGTCAGCGCGAGACCGTCGGTTGGAGTGACGTTTTTTGCGAATGCCAATTATAACGGTGCGGCCAGCCAGCCTTTGGCCGCGGGCAATTACACTTTGTCGCAGCTTAACGCCGCCGGCTCGCCGAATGACACGGCGTCGTCTTGCAGGATTCCGCCGGGCTGGATTGTTACCATCTATCAGAACGACGGTTTCGGCGGCACATCGTGGATTCTAACGTCGGACACCCCCAACTTCGCGGCGTTTAGCGGCCTCGACAACAATATGTCCTCCTGCCGAATTGTAGTCGGTGCTATTCCAGTGGTTCCGAGCGGCTTGAGCAAAACTGCGGGCGATGCGAAAGTCAGTCTGAGTTGGAATTCGAGTTCCGGCGCGGCGAGCTACAACGTGAAGCGCTCGACCAATAACGGCGGTCCCTACGCACCTGTGGCCAGTGCCACTACGACGGCTTTCACCGATACCGGGTTGGCCAACGGCACTATTTATTATTACGTTGTTTCGGCAGCGAACACGAATGGTGAAAGTGGTAACTCCTTGCAAATCGCTGCGACGCCCGCCGCGCCTCCAGTCGTTCTCATTCCCGGCCCGTACACCAACGGCCAGTTCACTCTGCAATTTCAAGCTTCATCCGGTCAAACCTACGTCATTGAGGACTCGACCAATCTGATGGATTGGGTGCCAATCTTCACGAATCAAGCCGTCGGCGATCCGTTCATTTACATCGATACAAACGCAAGCGCTCCCGCAACGTTTTATCGCGTGAGACAGTGAAACGATTGGTTCGCGATCTCGCCTCAAGTTTAAGCATTTCGTTACGGGCCACGGTCACGTTTTGAGTTTTAACGTTTTTAACCCTCTGTTACCGTCCGCCATCGATGACAGCCGCTGCGTTACCCCCCGAACGCCCGCGCACGCGCCGTTCGCGTTTCCAGGAAAGCGGGCTCATCGTGGTCATTCTCGTTCTCGGCGCGCTCCTATCCATATTCGGCGGCAAGGTCAAAGTTCCGCTCTTCGAAACCAATGCGCAAGGCGAACGCCAGCGCGTTTTCCGCACGAATGCCGCAGGCGAGCAGGAAGCGGTCGTGGTCGAAAAGAACAAGTTTCTCAATGCCCAGGACCTTGCTCAACTTGCAAAGGACACCAGTTTCATTGCGATCATGGCGGTAGGAGCAACCTTCGTGATCATCTCGGGCGGAATTGATCTTTCAGTCGGCGCGATTTATGCCCTTGCCTCCGTTTTGGCGGCAATTGTGTTCCGGGTTTACGGACCTGACGGGCCTCACAATGCGATGAGTCCCTGGCTGAGTGTGCCCCTGGGTCTGTTGACTTGTCTGGGGGTTGCCTCTATCTGCGGACTACTTAATGGCGGGATGATTGTCGCCCT
>DATAPK010000160.1:0-5613 GCA_036265245.1 Tepidisphaeraceae bacterium
AGGGCTCTTTGACAGGTGAGGGCTCTTTGACAGGTGAGGGCTCTTTGACAGGTGAGGGCTCTTTGACAAATGACCAATGACCAATGACAAATGACAATCCGATGATCCCCGTTCTCCAACTATCCACCGACGCCCAACACATCGACCAGCTCCTCCGCCGCCTCCGCCTAGACCCCGTCGACACCGCCCTCAACCTCGGCGATCGCGCTAAGCAATCCGCCGACGTCCTCGCCATCCTCTCCGACGTCGCCAAGCGTGGCGACGCCGCCGTCGTCGACGTCGCCCGCAAATTTGACGATCCCAATTTCTCCGCCGACCAGATCCGCATCACCCCCGGCGAAATGCACGAAGCCGCCCATCGCGTCCCCACCGACCAACTCGCCGCCATCCGCCACGCGATCGCCCAACTTCGCGAATATCAATCCCACATGATGCCGCGCCCCAAGCCGCCCCTCATGCGCGACGGCGTCGAGCTCGGCATGCGCTTCACGCCCCTCGACAGCGTCGGCCTCCACGTCCCCGGCGGCAAAGCCGCTTACCCCTCCAGCCTCATTCACCTCGCCGTCCCCGCCCAAGTCGCCGGCGTCAAAAAAATCGTCGCCGTCTCCCCGCCCAGCAAATACGGCCGCAGCGATCTTATGCTCGCGACGTATCTCGAATTAGGACTAACCGAAGTCTTCCGCGCCGGCGGCGCCGCCGCCATCGGCGCGATGGCTTTCGGCACCACCACCATCCCCCGCGTCGACAAAATCGTCGGCCCCGGAAACACCTACGTCCAACTCGCCAAACGCTTCCTCGCCGGCGGCGTCGGCGTCGACGGCTTCCTCGGCCCCAGCGAAATCCTCACCCTCGCCGACCAGGTTCTCAAAGAACTCGATCGCCAAACCGCGCTCCTCTCTCGTTCCACCGCCATCACCAAAGCCCTCAACGAATCCAGCGCCATCATCATCGACCCCTCAATGGACAAGTTGATCGATCTCGCCAACCGTTTCGCCGCCGAGCACGTCAACCTCCAAACCCGCGACAACGACACCGTGCTGACGAAGCTCACCCACGCCGGCGCCATCTTCGTCGGCCCCCACAGCCCCGTCGCCGCCGGCGATTACGTCGCCGGCCCCAGCCACTGCCTGCCCACCAACACCACCGCCCGCTTCAGCAGCGGCATCAGCGTCTACGAATTCCTGAAACGTTCCAGCGTCGCGAAATACACCGAGCAGGGCTTATCAAAGGATTCCGCCGCCATCATCGCCCTCGCGAATGCCGAGCATCTTGATGCCCACGCCGCCAGCATAAAAATCCGCACCGCCAATCTGGTTCCCTCTCCCTCCGGGAGAGGGTTAGGGTGAGGGGGCGCCAAGACTCAAATGCCCTCAACTCCAAAGACACCTCTGAACTCCATCCTCCTCTCCCGCGCCCGCTACATGCGCAAATCCCCCGCCCCCGCCGAACAAAAACTCTGGCAATGCCTCCGCGATCGCCAACTCAACAACTTCAAATTCCGCCGCCAACACATCCTCGGCCCCTACGTCGCCGATTTCTATTGCCATTCCTCCCGACTCATCATCGAAATCGACGGCGCCTCCCACGGCCATCGAGATTCTTACGACGCAACAAGAACACAAATTCTCGAGCGCGGCGGCGATCATGTCGTTCGATTTGCCAATGAAGATGTTTACGATTTTCTCGACAGTGTGCTCGAAGAAATTCTCGCGCGATGCGAAGAATTCTCGATGAAGCAAACACCCTCACCCTAACCCTCTCCCCAAGCGAGAGAGAACCAATCCCGTTTCTACTTTCTGTTCCCCTCTCCCCAAGCGAGAGGACACCAATCGCGCCTCTGCTCTCTGTTCCCCTCTCCCCAAGCGAGAGGACACCAATCGCGCCTCTACTCTCTGGTCCCCTCTCCCTCCGGGAGAGGGCTAGGGTGAGGGGGCTTCACTCAACAAAACCCTCATTCGCGCAACACCTCCAAATCACAAAATCCCCATTTCCCAAAAATATTTCCCCGGCCAATTGATCGCAAACGCAGATTCCCTCTCCGCGCGCTGCGCACGCCGAACCAAATCGCGCAGCGCCACCGGACATACAGGAGGAAACATTTTCCATGACAAAATTCAACCCACCTTCTCCAATCACAGGCCGCCCTCTCCCCAAGATTCCCCAAAATTCCCCATCACAGCGCATCGTCTCAACCCCATCGCTGGCCCCGCCAAGACTTACGATCCGCCGCACTCAAATGATGGGGAATCAACAACCAATGAAGATCCTCCAATCCCCAATTTCGTCATTCGGGTTTGGTCATTCATTGGTCATTCTGGTTTCGTCATTCCGATTTCAAAATTCACTTCCGTCCCCAACGCGCCTCTCCATATTGAATCTTCCCTCCCCATCCCGCACACTATCCCCCATGGCCGCCCCCAAATTCGTTCGCCCCAACATTCGCCAGATGGACGGCTACACCCCCGGCGAGCAGCCCGCGCCCGGCGAACGCGTCGTCAAACTCAACACCAACGAAAATCCCTTCCCCCCCAGCGCCAAAGTCATGCAAGCCATCCGCGACGTCGAACCCGAAATGCTTCGCCGCTACCCCAATCCCACCGGCGACGCCTTCCGCTCCGCCGCCGCCGAAGTCCTCGGCCTCTCCTCCGACATGATCCTCTGCGGCAACGGCTCCGATGACATTCTCACCATCGCCACCCGCACCTTCATCGCGCCCGGCGGACTCCTCGCCTATCCCGACCCAACCTATTCCCTTTACCCCGTCCTCGCCAAGCTCGAAGAAGCCAAAACAATCACCATCCCCTGGGGCAACGAATGGTCTCTGCCCATCGATGAACTCGTCGAATCCAAAGCCGACGCCATCTATCTCGCCAACCCCAATGCTCCCAGCGGCACCTTCGTTCCATCTTCTCAAATTGCAACACTCGCCTCCAAATTCGCAGGCCTGCTGCTCGTCGATGAAGCCTACGTCGATTTCGCCGAAGACAATTGCCTCGATCTCGTCCGTGAATTCGCCAACGTCGTCATCTCCCGCACCTTCAGCAAGGCCTATTCCCTCGCCGGCATGCGCTTCGGCTACGCCATCGCCCAGCCGCAGGTCATCAACGAAATGATGAAGGTCAAAGACAGCTACAACGTCGATGCCATCTCCGTCATCGCCGCCACCGCCGCCTTGCTCGATCAGGAAAGCGCCAAAAAAACCTGGGAATACGTCCGCGGCGAGCGCGCCCGCCTCACCAGCGAACTTCAGCAGCTCGGCTGGTCCGTCCTCCCCAGCCAGGCCAATTTCATCCTCGCCACCGTCCCCGCCGGCCGCGCCCGCGACGCCTACCTCAAGCTCAAACAGCAGGGCATCCTCGTCCGCTATTTCGACAAGCCCGGCCTAACCGATAAACTAAGAATCACCGTCGGCCGCGCCGAAGAAAACAACGCGCTCCTCGCCGGAATTAAATCACTCGCACTCGGAGAAAAAGCCGCATAATAAAAGGATGTCCTTTGTCATTGGTCCTTTGTCCTTAGCTACAAATACCAATGACCAATGACTAATGACCAATGACCAACCGCTCTTCTGACATCTCCCGCAAAACCAAAGAAACCAACATCCGCGTCGCCCTCAATCTCGACGGCACCGGCGTCGCCTCCATCAAAACTGGCGTCGGCTTCTTCGATCACATGCTCGATCTCCTCTCCCGCCACAGCCTGATCGACCTCGCCGTCGAAGCTCAGGGCGATCTCCACATCGACGCCCACCACACCGTCGAAGACGTCGGCATCGTCATCGGCCAATCAATCGAAAAATCCCTCGGCGACAAAAAAGGAATCTACCGCTACGGCTGGGCCATCGTCCCCATGGACGAAAGCCTCGCCCAGGTCGCCATCGACCTCTCCGGCCGTCCAGCCTTCATCTACAACGTCGCCTACCGCGGCTCAATGATCGGCAACTTCCCCGTCGAACTCGTCGAAGAATTCTTCAAATCCATCTCCACCAACGCCAAGATGAACCTTCACATCAACGTCCCCTACGGAACCAACAACCACCACATCGCCGAAGCCATCTTCAAAGCCTTCGCAAAATCCCTGCGTCAAGCAATCGAATCCGATCCAAGAAACCCCAACGTCCCGAGCACTAAGGGTTCATTGAACGGTTAAAGACAGTCTGCTTCTCTTGCTCCCTCTCCCTTCGGGAGAGGGTGGGGGTGAGGGCTCAGCGCGATAATTTTACGCATCTGAAATAAGTGATAAGGACCACGCAACGTCACTTCCCATCCGAAAGCGCCATCAACCCATCCACCACCTTCACCGCCCTCGATTCCACCGTCACCTTCGCCGACTCCAACCCCTTCCGGCTCGCCGTAACCGTAATCATCCCCGCCTCCCGCGTCGCCCGAACCGCCACCCGATTCACCCCACACTCCGTATTCACAAACAAATTATTCGTCGAATCCTTCTTCCCACTATTATACCCCCCGCGCCAAACCGCCGGCCCCGTGCACGTAAAATCAACCCGATCATCATCGGTGGGGCACCGCTGCCCCTTCGCATCCACCACCTCCACATCAAACAGCGCCACATCCTCCCCATCCGCCCGCAATCCCCCCGGCCCAACAACCGGCGTCAACTTAATCGCCACCGCCGCCCCAACCGTCGTCAACTCATGCTCACAAACCACATCCGCCTCATTCTTCCCAACCGCCTTCAACGTCCCCGGCTGAAACTGAACATCCGGAAACGCAAACACAAACCCATTCGTCGGCTCAGAGTTCACGCCCACCGATTTGCCGTTCAACAACAGCTCCACCGACTTCGTATTCGCCACAACATAAACCGTCTTCTTCGTATCCGCCGGATAAGTCCAATGCCCGACGATGTGAATATCCGGCTTCTCCGCCTGCATCACTCGCGTCGCAAAATAAAGCTCCTTCGGCAGCCGCATCGCATCCACCTTCCCGCTCACGCGACACGTCTCACTAGACTGCTGCCTTCCATCCGCATCCGAATCCGAAAAATAAATCGACGCATACCCCGACCATTTCGCGTGCGCTGGATCGGTATTCGAAATCCGATTGCTCCAGTAATCCCAATATCGTTTCACACCTTTCAGCACGAACTGCTCGGACGTCTCGCTATACGTATCCTCCGGCCCAGGCTTAAAACCAAAGTAGGGGGGTGAAAAATCATCCCAATACCGCCTCGCTGATTCATCCCTAAAATCCTCACACTCAATCAGCGGCGCCCGATCCCGCCGCTCCGCGCTGTAGGCCCGAAACATCGCCGTCGGCTCTTTTAGCGCATCCGTTTTCGGGTCCTGCCCAACCATGATCCCGTAATACTCCGCCGTCTTCGTGTTCTCAGCATCCTCCGCTTCGCCGCGCCCTTCCAGTGTCCGGCATCCCATCACCCGCCCGCCATGCGGGTCCCACTGCGCCCGCAAATCCACCATCTGCTTCATGTGCGCCGAAGTAATTCCATTATTCCCCGCCTCCCAGAACAAAATGCTCGGATCATTCCGAAAATAAATGATCGTATCCCGCATCACCTCCATGCGCTGCTCCCATTGCCTGCCCGTCGCATCGCGTTCCTTGTCTCCCTCCGGGCAAACCTGCACGATGCCAT
>DATAPK010000161.1:0-12575 GCA_036265245.1 Tepidisphaeraceae bacterium
ATTGCCACTTCAACTGGAGTTATTGCAGGGATTGCTCACGGTGAAATTTGCCTCGGATGCCGCCGAGGGTGGCGTTTCCTGCCCAATGCAGCAGTTGGCGAAAGAATTATGCGAAACCTACCGCTCATCGCTTTTGGACCCATCTGCATCGAATAACCACGTCGTGAATACGGAAGATGCGGACGAGCTTAATCGATATATCGATTCGAGCGGCCAGTTTCGGCAGCTTGTGCATGGCGAGCGGGGCAAGGTGGTTGAATTTCTGCGACCGGCTGAGTTTTCACCGCAACAGGTCGCGATTCCGGTTCAGTCCGCGATATCCCGCAACGCAAAACTGGCCGCCTATTTTGGACTGAATGGCAAGATCATCGAAGTTGAAGTCAAAGCGCTCTGCCGCCGAATTCGGATGAACTCGATTGATGCGCAGGGGCAGGCATCCTTTCTGGCATGGGTCGAACTGTCATCTGCGTCTTCAAAGAAATGCGTTCTACTTGAGATCAAACAGCGCGCGCCTTCGCCTGCCGAGCTTTCCGGGATTATCCAACCCGACTCAAGAAGCCCCGGCCAACGCGTGGCGAAAGATTCAGAAGCGGTTTCAAATCAGTGCGCCTTTCCGATGGGTTGGTGCGAGATCGGCGCCGAATCATTCACGGTTCGCCCGCACATTGCATTGACAGGCTTGCCATCACTTGAAGATGAACACTCCGAAGACGCGCTGACGGCCGCGCGCGAGTGGGCGATGGCCGTTGCGGCAACACATCGAAATGATCCTCATCGAACTCAACTCGCTGGCCTGATTACCCCGGCCCTGGAATCTCAACTGGCAACACGAGCCGACGCCTACGCATCAATGTTGAACGACGATCTCGATGCCTTCCGCGCCGATCCCCGGGTGGCGCGCGATGAATCCATCCAGGATAAGCAGATGGCGATGTGGGTGGGAGAAGCCAACCGGTCGGCCAGGAAGGAACATCAGTGATGCTTGCAAAGCGGGTCTTGAATGATCGAAAGCGTTTAGCGTTCACCCTGGTCGAACTTCTGGTGGTGATCGGCATCATTGCACTATTGATCGGCATCCTCATGCCCGCCCTTAGCAAGGCGAGAAAACAAGCGCAGGAAATCAAATGCATGAGCAACCTGCGGCAGTGGGGATTGGCGTATCAGATGTACTGCGATGCCAATCGTGGCTGGCTGCCGGATGATGGAGAGGATGGCGACAACGCGGGCACGGCGGTTGGCTATTGGAGCGGCGCCGCCGGCAATGGCCCGCCGCTCTGGTTTGACGCGCTGCCGCCAATGGTTGGCGCGAAACCGTATTATGATTTAATTACTGGCACGGCGTCGGGGGGGCCGCCGTTGCCGGCCAGTGGTGACAACAGCTTATTTGTCTGTCCCGCCGCCTCCGATGCGATGACCGCCACTGGTGAACCTGGTTGGGCGCTGCAAAACGGTTGTTTTGTCATCTATGGATTTTTGGATGACGGAACGCCCCAGCCATATCCAACCTATTTCTGCTATGTGCCCAATTCCAAGCTGAACGAGACGCGAAAGGTCGAGAAGCTCGTTCAACTGAAGAGCAGTTCCCTCACGATCTTGATGGCGGAGAAGCGGATGATCCCCGGCGAGATTCCGGTCAAGCCTGCGCCTGATTTCCAGTCGTTCTACGGCAAGTCGCTGGCCCGCGCGAAAGCGGATTGGCAGCGTTGGGCCGGCAGACATCGCAACGGCGGCTTCTTGCTCTTCGCTGACGGGCACGTGGCGTGGTTCACGCAATTGGAAATTTCGCATCCGCCCGGCGCGGTGTTTCGCAATGACTACAACGTTCCTGGCAAAGTGATTTGGAACCCATTCGGCCCGGCGAATTAAGAGCGGATGTCTTTGAAGTTCGTTACTTGCGGAGAGACGAGTTCAGGGAGAATGATGCAGTATCGATATCAAAAAAAACGGTCGGTTTTGCTAACGGCAAGTATTGCGACGATCGGCGCTTCAGTGAATGCAGCGCAGCCGAGTTTCCAATTGGTGCCCAAGCAGTTCGATGTTCCCGGCGTAGGTATTGTGTCGGCTGTACGAATCGGCGTCGGCGCGATCTCTGCCGATGGATCAACATTAACCGGCATCATCCGAACGGTTGGCGGCAGTTCAGGAAATCGCGCCTATTACTATCAGATCAATCAGTCCGGCGCGATTCCGTTTGTTTTGAATGATCCCAATTATGGCGCCATCTCGGCTGGCCTGGGGATTTCTGATGATGGCTCCTTGATCTTCGGCAACGGTGGACCGGTGCAGAATCAGCCTGGCCCCATTGACCCCGACGTGTGGGATCAGGGCGGCAATGGAACGGTGTTGCCCATCCCGGATGGGGCTGCCGGCGGCGAGGTCTATGGAAGTTCTCCCGATCATACAATTTTCACGGGTTCGACCGATTCAAACGCAGACATTGGCTTTGCGGGCGGCCCGACGATCTGGGTGAATAATCAGCCGCGAGTGCTGACCAGCCCAGGAGCTCAAGCGCTTCAAGGCATTGCCTATGCCGCCGCCAACGACGCTTCCACCGTGGACTTTTATGTTCCCGTCAATGGAGCCGACTCACTTTATTATCGATGGTCCAACTCCGGCGTTGTGTCGATTCCCAACCCAATCAAATCGCAGCCGATCTGGGTCGACGCCGGCACTATTCACACATCCGATCTTGGCGATCAGAATCTGGATGACTTTTTGCTGAACCACGGATTCCCTGTTAACCCCCAGGGAACCTCTGGGCAACCGGATTATGTTCCCGGAGTCACCTTGACCTTTGGAGCGACGGCTTTTGCTGTTCATAACGGGCGAATCATCCTGGCCGGCGATTATGGAGGGCAGAACGATTCATTTCTTGCCACGCTGGATGTGCCATCCGCGCCGACTGCTTGGAATCAATCAACCGGTGGAACGTGGGGCGTCGCTGCTAACTGGACTCAAGAACTTCCCACCGGCGACGGCGAATATGCAACCCTCGGAAACAAGATCAGCGCCGACGCCACCATCTCATTGGCGCAGGACACGACGATCGGACATCTGTTTCTGAACTCATCAAATCATTACACGCTGCAAGGACCGGGCACACTGCATCTTCAAAGCGCTCTCACGCCGGAAATCAGTGACCTGGGCGGAAATCATACAATCAATGTCCCCATCACGGTTGCCAGTGACCTCGCCGGTGCCAACGGCACTTTCCCATCCTTGAACATGACCGTCACCAATGCCAGCGATACCCTCACCATCGCAGGACCCAGCATTTCATTTCCTTCGAATTTCATCATGCAGAAGCTTGGGGACGGCACGTTGCAAATCGCCGCGACGACCGACATCACTTCTTTGGCATCATTGAATGTAATGGATGGCGCTCTGAGGGTCGGCTCTCTGGCAAAACCAGATGGCTCGCAAGGCAACACGAGAATCAACATCGGAGGAACCCAATCCGGCAGACTCTACGCGAGTAACATTCGCGAGCCACAACTTGTCATGAATTCGGGCACAGTCAGAATTGATCCCAACGGCACGGCGGCGGGCGTCAGTCGTATTCCGTCGATGCTGGCCATTCCGAATTACTCCGGCTCGACCGGGCCAACAACTAGCACGGGCGGCACGCAAATCGATCTGACCAACAATGCGTTGATCACCAGCGACTTTAGCGGATCAACAAGTGTTCAGGCGTCTGGCGGATTTTACAAAAGCGTCACGGGCGCGGTTTCGTTTGCTCGCAACAGCGGGCCAAATGGCCTGTGGACTGGTTCCGGCATCACCAGCAGCACCGCTGCCGCCAATCCAAATCTATATGCAGTGGGCGTCGCCTTCGCCAGCAAAGCGCTCAACATCACCGGCTCGCAAACCGCTAGCTTCATGGGGCAGACGGTCAATCCCAATGATGTGCTTGTGCGGCTGACCTATAACGGCGATGCCAATCTGGACGGCAAGGTGAATCTGCTCGATTTGAACGCCTTGGCAACGAATTTCGGATCAAGCAATCGAGGTTGGGTCGCGGGAGATTTCAATTACGACCTCAAAGTCAACCTCCTCGACTTCAACATGCTGGCGGCGAATTTCAACGCATCTCCACTGGCCGCCCCAACTGCGCCGCTTGGCGCTTTGGTACCTGAACCCATGGCACTTGGCGCGACAGCACTATTCACGCTGCTGGCAACGCGCCGGAGAAATGCACGATCGAAGTTTTGAATGCGTCGTCCGCGTGGGCGGCGTTGTTTTAAGTAGGCATGCGCAGATAGCGCGAACAGGAGAAGAAAATGCACTGCGGGAAGAAAGCAACGTGTATGGCGGCAGCAATGCTGGCCATGGGAATCTCATCGCCAGCGCGGGCGACCAATTTTGGCGCGAACGATCTGGTTGTCTATCGCATGGGAGATGCGGATAATTCGGCAGGAACCCAGCCTTGCCCGGTCTACCTGGATGAGGTGAGCAAAACCGGATCGCTCGTCGGATCGCTGCCAATGCCCACAACCGTCAGCGGAAACCAACACCGATTGGTCGGAACGATCTCCGGTATAGGCGGGATGTTGACCCGGTCTCCCGACGGAAAATTCCTCGCCGTTCCAGGTTACGACGACGATGTAAACAGCGGCGTGGACCCGACTGGTTTTTCTACTCCGGGCACGATGGGAATCGTCGACCAGTCTCAGAATATCGACACCAGCACCATCCTTAACAACAGTGATTATTACACCGGCGCGGTGACCAATGGAAACGATATCTGGTACACCAACAATGCTGGCGGCGTCTTCCATGTGATCAAAGGACAGGGAGATATCACCAACGTGTCGTTGGAAGATTCCACCAACCAGCCCAAGTCAGCTCTCGGGATTAACATCTTCAACAACCAGCTTTACTACGCGACGAACTACAACAAGAAGATTGGCGCGGGCCCTGACAGGTATGTTGGCATTATGTCTCTGGGTTCGGGAACTCCAACGTCAGGCCCACAGAACTCAGCAGAGTTACATCTTGACAACGTCGGCGGCAACTCTCAAACCGGCTTTATCATGCTCAATGTTCCCGGTACCGGCGCACCAAGCGGCCTCAACACAGCTTATATTGTTGACCCCAGTTTAACTCAAATTGAAAAGTTTTCGCTCGACGGCACGACGTGGACCGACGATGGTGGAATCGATCTCGGCGGAAATGGCTGGGGCATTACTGGTGAAGTAGTAGGCGGCAATGTCACTCTCTACGCGACGACCGATTCAAAGGTGCTCAGCTTTACCGATGCCACGGGATTCGGTGGCCTGGTCAGCGGGAGCGCGACCACGCTCCTTACAGCGCCAACCGGAGAAACGTTTCGCGGAATTGCTTTCGCGCCGGTTCCAGAACCCTCCAGCGCCATGGCAATTGTTGCCGGTGCGTTTTTATTGAAACGACGCCGCGCCGCAAAGTAAAAACTGCGCCTGATGCAAAAACGCCGCGGCAGATTCCGACAATCTGCCGCGGCGTTTTTTTATTTCAATAATAGCAATCAAAACCATTATTAAAATCATCGCATACTCTTAGTGAATTCGATACTTTCCCAGATTACATATCCTCTCGAAATTAAACTTGCCTGCATGGGGGGTAGCCGTGCCGGCATTGAGCTCCATCTTTGATGGGCAGAAAGGTTTTATGCGTAAGCATAAACTTCTATCGGCAGCGCTGGCGGCATTGGGGATCGCTTTCGTTCCCTCAATCAGCCGGGCACAATCTCTTTCCACGCAGGTCGCTCAAGAAACGCTGTTCCTCAATGAAGCGAACACCGTAAGCGGCGGAACGTTCCTCGAAAGCGGCGGCGACACCGGCATGATCGGCGGTCGCTACGAAGGCAACGGTCAGAACTGGCTGACGCTCGTTGTCAACTGGCCCAACCCCAGCAACCACAGCATCAACACCGTCGATCTGCGCGGCGTTGCGTTGCACTGGGCCTACAACAAAAAGGATGGCTCCGGAACGCTGACCTCCAGTTTCGGCGAAGGAACCATCACCTTCACCGACGACACCAAGTGGGCCTCCGTTCCGGTCGGCACCATGATCGGCATCAACGAGTGGAATAAGGTCTGTTATGACGCCAGCGGAAATCGTAATGGTGGCTACGATGGTTTCAATGTTCTTCACGATACCGCCAGCGGTGCGGCAACGTTGAATCTCAACACGGGCACCTATTTGACCAGCGACACCTGGCATTTCTATGCTGGCGATAATGGAACTTCCTCTGGCGCAACTCCAAGCGGAACCGGCGTCAGTTCCATGGCCACCGCGAAGTATTTCACCTTCGTTGGATTCCAGGCCAAATCCAAAGACGGCAATCCGCACAACAGTGTCACTCAGGTTGGCTCGTTCAATGTTTCGTATGTCGGTGACACATCCGGTGGCTCGCTGTCTTACAATGGTAGCAACAGCGCCGGCTTGTTCGTTGCCAACAATGACAACTGGCAAGCGACCGTTTTGGATAATGTTGGAAGCATCATTTCCAATTCAGTCGGCGAAAAAGCGCCCAACTACGGCGGCAGCGGCGTCAACAGCCAGGAAGTCTTCAAGCTCGAGAAGATCGCCACTTCCGCAAGTTCGGGAACATTCGATTACTCAACCATCACCAATCACAACTACGATGGTGGCCATGAAAGCACCTACCTGCTGCCCAATGTCTGGAACAGCACCAGCGCGATGACGCAAGATCTGTCCAGCACAGGTCACTTCTAATCATCCAGTTGAATCTGCAAGGAAGATTCGCGAGAGGTGGTGTTCACCTCTCAAATCAGCCCGGCCGGTGGCCCCCCCGCTGGCCGGGCAGAATTACGCGCTTTTTTGATCGGTCCACTTGAATACAGAAGCCTTGGCGTTGGATGTGCTGCTGCCATGGCCGTCGCGTTTCTCGAGGCTGGCCATTGGCGTCTCCTTGTTGCAGGAGATGTCGTCCTGGCTAATCCCTTCTCCATGCCGATTTTCTGCCCGCCGTTTTTCGTAGGGTACGCCTGGCGAAAAAAGGCTAAAGAAAAAGGAACTCACGTTGCCGCAAGTCCCTTGTCCTTCAGTAGTAGCGGGGGCTCGCTATGTTACTCGTCGCATCGTTAAAGCCGCGTTTTGGACGTGCTTCCACCGGGCAGCATAGTTGCAACCTAATTCTGAGTTCAGAATGCGGCCCCAAGATGTGTGGCGTTCCCAATCATCGCAGAGCGGGGCGCGAACTAAGCCCCGGAGCCTGCCCAAAACGCGCCGAAAAGTTCAGCTCTATCAAGTGGAGTCAGTACAGCGATTCATCAGTCGTCGGCTTCGCGAAGTTGGCCCACGAGATCGCGCAAACGCTTGGTCATTCTTGTTTTGGCCTGGTATACGTTTTCTACGGTTGTCCCAAGTTCCTTGGCAACATCCTGCGCCGGCCGATCCAACAGGACATATCGCTCAAATGCCCGGAATGTCAGGCCGTCGCCGGAGTTTTGCCGAAGGTGATTCAAAGCGATGCCGACAAGCTTTTGCTCCCAAACGTCCTCCCAAATCGGATCAAATACGGGTTCGATATCTTCACGGCCCTCAAGCGAAACGCCTTGAAACTTCATCGCTTTTGCAGAACGGCGAATCGTAGCGCGGACAGTACAGGTTTTAAGCCACCCGCGGAATCGTCCCTTTGCAGGGTTGTAGGTGAATTCACGACTGACGGAGAGGAAGCTTGTTGTCACGTCCTGAACGATATCGTCGATGTCCTGCTGATTTGCACCACAGCGTTTGGCAAAGCCAGCAATGACCGGGCGATACCGGGAAAAGAATTCTTGCCAAGCCGTTTCGCGGTTGGACGGGTCCGGAGAATTCAATCTTTCAAAAATGCTCGCCCGTGTCCTGTAATAACTGACTGGATCATCGAGGCGGGGCCGATTCTTGTCTCCGTCGGCGTGATTCATGGCAACTTCTTATACCTCTATAACGTGACGAGAGCCATCGCTGACACGTATTTCGTGGAGCTTGTCAGGTTCATCGTGTTCCGCGTTATTATAAAGTGACCCCCCTCGCTCCAATGGGTTTGTCGGGGAGAAGCGGTCGCCGCGGGAGTGGAACACGAACATGAACGACGAAACACATGATCCTGTCGACAAGTCGCCTATGGGCGATGTCCCGAATCCCGCCTTTGAAACCGCCGCTGTTGAAAGGGCGCGCAGCGCCCTGCGGCAGCTAGGCGAGCATCCCACTGCGCTACCTGAAGCAACCGCCGGAGCAATGATCGCCGGCCGTTACAAGCTGCTTGAACTCATCGGTGAAGGAGGAATGGGCATCGTCTGGATGGCCGAGCAGCGCTCACCCGTGCGACGGCCAGTTGCGATCAAACTGATCAAAGCAGGCATGGATTCCACCGCCGTTCTCGCTCGCTTCGATGCCGAGCGCCAGGCGCTGGCGATGATGGACCATCCGAATATCGCACGCATATTTGACGGCGGGACGACGGATCGAGGTCATCCGTATTTTGTCATGGAACTGGTCAGAGGGCTTCCCCTAACGCGGTATTGTGACGAGCGGCGGATGGCCGTCCACGGGCGGCTGGACCTTTTCATGCAAATCTGTGGAGGCGTGCAACACGCTCATCAGAAAGGCATCATCCATCGTGATCTCAAACCAGCCAATTTGCTGGTCACCGAACATGACGGCACGCCGGTGCCCAAGATCATCGACTTTGGCCTGGTGAAAGCTCTGGGTGGCTCCGCGGTGCTGACCGAGCAGACGATGCACACGTCATATGGCGCCGTGGCCGGCACACCGCATTACATGGCGCCCGAGCAGGTGGCAATCAATGCGCTGGACATCGACACGCGCGCGGACATTTATGCGCTCGGCGTTATCCTTTATGAGTTGCTTGCGGGCACCACACCGCATGAACTGAAGCAACTGAATCAGATTGCCTGGGAAGAAGTTCGGCGCGTGATCCGCGAAGAAGACCCGCTGCGCCCCAGCCTTCGCATCACCCAAAGCGCCACCATCGCCAATCTCGCCGCCACCCGGCACACCGAACCGGCGCGGCTCAGCAAGCTGGTCGCCGGTGAGCTCGATTGGATCGTGATGAAGGCCTTGGAGAAAGACCGCCATCGCCGTTATGGCACGGCAAGTGATCTGGCGGCAGACCTCCAACGACACCTCGCGGGGGATCGAGTGCTGGCGGCGCCTCCGACGGCGGCTTACCGCCTGAAAAAACTCGTTCGCAAGCATAAGGTCGCGCTGAGCACCGCCGCCGCAGTGTTCATCGTGCTCATCGCCGGCGTGCTGGTCAGCAGCTGGCAGGCGATCCGCGCCAGCCGGGCCGAAGCTGTGGCGCGAAACAAAACTGCCGAGGTGCAAACCCAAAAGGATGAAGCGCAGAAGCAGCGCGACTCAGCTGTCGCCGCCAACAAGCAAGCCGAGGCCGAATCAGCCACCATCCGGCGACAACTCGCCGACTCCTACATTCAATCCGGCAGCGTCGCCTGGAATAACCACGACCATGCCCTGGCGGCGCTATGGTTCGTTGAAGCGCTCAAGCTGGATCAGGGCGATCCTCGCCGGGAGCGCATGGACCGCATCCGGCTGAACGATTCGTTCGCGCGATGCCCGCTTCCAAGGCCAAGCAACTGGAAACCAATTGAGCGCGACGACACCTATTTTCCTGAAATGACCTTTCGATCCGATGGAACGGACGCCAGCCATGTCAATGACATGACGATTGAACTTGGCAAAGACTTTTCCAGCGATATGGCGTCTCGGCATCTCTTGATTGGATTCAATGATCATTCCGCCCGCGTGTGGGATGATCGAAGCGGTAAGCCTCTGACCGGCGTGTTTTCGGTCCCGAATCTCGATGACTTCCGTGCCAGCCACGATTCAAGCGAGTTCGCAACGCATGCCGCAAAGGGCGGTTGGCAGATATGGGACACGGCCACCGGCGCGCCAATCGGCGGGGAAGTCAATGGGGACGAGAATCGCCTCGAGTTCAGTCCCGATGGCAAGCTGCTTGCCGTGAGCGACTCGGCGTCTCGCACCGTTCAGGTGCTGAATGCTCGTACCCTCAAGCTGGCGGGCGTTCCCATCGGTGCCGAAGGATTCGATCTTGCTTTCTCGGCCAACAATAAGTGTCTCCTGCTCAATGATGGCAGCCATCTTCGAGTCTGGAACGTTGGCAACGGCACGCCAATCGGCCCCGCGGTTGATCTGGTCGAAGATTACATATCTGGCGGCGTGGCAATCAGCCCGGACGGTCGGCGGATCTGTGTGTTATCGAGCGATACTCCAGGCAACTACTCCAATTTACATTTGTGGAACGCCTGCACCGGCGCGCAGCTCTACTGCGTGAGCGTCCCAGACGATCATCTCGCTTTTTCGGATGATGGACGCTGGGTTGGCGATTCCACAGTGAAATGGGATACGCAACTGGACGAGCCGGTCGCCCCGATCTTGCGCCGTGCTTCGGCGCTGAGCGGGTTCATGCCCACGCAACAAGGGAAGATCGTTGTTACCGCCGAAGATAAGGAAATTCAGTGCTGTGATGCGGAAACGTTGCAGCCTGTCTCGCCGCCTCTCTTGCTTAAATCCAACCCTTACTGGTTCCCGCTGACACCGGACGGAACTAAGCTGGTGGGTTTCTCGGTCAACGAAGATCCCAGCCCATTGATCTCGATCAACCTCATGACGGGGCAAGTCACTCATGGATCAGAGGTCTTAGGCGCCCACGAGATCTACCAAAAGCCCCTGATGAGTCCCGACGGGGCGTACCTGCTTGTCTGGCGTTCCGAGGGCGAACGGGGGAGGTGGGAACTTTATGATACACACACGTTGAAAAGAGTTGGCTGGCCGGAGCCCAAGGTAACGTTACGTGGCTTCAGTCCCGATGGCCGGGCGCTGGTTGGCTGGAACGATAGAGGTGACTTGTCGGCATGGGATGTTGAAACGGGAGAGCCGATCACGAATCCTCCTCCCGAGTGGCGCGTGGTGATGGCGGGGGGCACGATGTGTCCTGACGGATCGAGTTATGTTTCCTCGGACGCGCAGGGCGTGCGGATTCGCGACTTGCGCACTGGCAAGCCGATCTCGCCTGCCCTCCCTTCGGCGTACGTTGGATCCAATAACAATCTTCCCGGACCCGATGCAACGGTTCTCACATGGACCTCGCCGCATTCGCTTTGCCTGTGGGATGCCCACACCGCTCAGCCGCTCATTGCTCCGCTGATCGCCAAGCGGATTTTTGGCGCAGCGATCGATCCGGATGGAACGTCGATCACCTGGGCGTTCAACCCAACTTACGACAGCGCGACGGCGGTCATGGAGCGGTGGTCCATCGCACCCACTCAGCTCAGTCTTGCCGATGCTGAGACACTGGCGGAATTGTTATCCGGCAGGCGAATTGATGACACCGGCAGCGTGGTACCGCTCGAGACCGAACAGTTTGATCGCTGTCTTGCCGAAGTCACCAAACGCCAGGCCGAATCGCCGGATCAATATCCTGCGCCGGCGCAGGTTGGATGGTCGCACGCCATTTCATCAGAATATCGCGACAATGTGGAAGCTCGTTTTGCCGCCGCAACCTCGCCGGAAGAGAAACAGCGACTGATCAACGACTGGGCGTACGCCGGCGGCGCGGAACTGATCTGCCGGCATTACAACGAAGCGGCGCTACTGGAAGAAAAAGTACTGGACCTGGACAAAGAGAATCTCTGCGCGCTGGATCATCTCGCCCACGCCTATTTCTGCCTGGGCCGATTCTCTGAAGCGTTGGCCATCTACCAGAAATACGCGGGCAGACAGTACCAAACCGACGATCCGTCCGACCGAATCAGCAATGTCGGCGCCGATCTTTCGGACGATCTCAAAGCGCTTTGGATCGATCGCGCCGACGATCCGGCGGTTCAACAGATCGCGGCGATCAGGCAGGTCATTTCTCAAGCGACCGACCAGCCGCGCGATATCGCTGACAAGGCTGCTCGCCTGGCGATGGAGCAATTTCACGCCGGGCACGTCGCCGAGGCGCGGACATCGCTTCGCAAAGCCGCCCGAGCCGGACAAGCCGAGGCCGATGACAGTAGCACCGGGAAGCTGGTTTATGCGGCCAAATCTCTCATCGATCCCGCAAGCACACAGCCAACGGATTCGCTTGCTGACGATCTGGACACCGCCGCCTGGGACATCTTGAAAAACCCGGCACAGCCCTCCGAAAAGTATACTTATGCTCTGGAACTAATTCGCCGTTCGCTTGCCGCGAAAGAAGGATCTTCCAATCTCGACACGCTTGCCTTCGCCCAGTTCCGGACAGGAGATTACAAAGGGGCACTCGACTCGTCGGCACGGTCCGAAGCAACTGATTTTGTCGCTCAAGACAATCACGTGTATAACTTGACCGTTTCGGCGATGGCCCAACAAATGCTCGGACTCCATGAGCAGGCCCGCGCCGCTTTGCAAAAAGTGATCGCCATCGCGAAAGAGCCGGGCGGACTCACCTACGACGAAACCCAAATCTTCAACGAAGCGGCCGCGATGATCGACCCCGCCAGCACCCAGCCGACGACGGCACCGTAACTATCGTCAATCAAGAACCTGCACCGACTTGGGGAATT
>DATAPK010000162.1:0-5679 GCA_036265245.1 Tepidisphaeraceae bacterium
CGAACGAATCGTTCCATTTCAAAATTCAGCAAATTTCGGTATCGCGGCATTTCAGCCTGACTGGCCGGGACCGAGAGTATCAAGTGAATGGTTCCCGAGGCAGGGGTTTCGCTTTCAATGTGTTTGAGGCTTGTTGAGACGATTTTTGTAGATCGTGCAAATTCGTGCACCATCGTGCACGAAGCAATCAAAGTTGAATTTTCAAAGAGCATCCCGCCCGATTGACGGGTGCGGAGCCTATCGCTCAATGGTTACGGAGGCGTTGCGCGAAAAGTGTCGGTTTGGCGCAACATTTTTGGGGGAAAAGCGGTTTTGATGGGGGGGAAATGAGGGAGAAATTTGGGGAAAGCGGGGGATTTTATGGTTTGGCGGCGCTGCGCGTTTGGACGGGGAAGGATGATGTGCTTCAGAATTTTGAACGGTGCTCCGGTTTCATCGTGACTGTTTGCGGATGGTCATATCGAAATTCTTCACCATCGATTTGTACATTTGCCAGACGATGATGGCGTAGACGCTGGTGGCGACCCAACTGAAGATGAACAAGACGATGCGGCCCTGGGTGATGTCTTCGGGGTTTCCGGTGTCGAAGACATGGCCGCCGTAGCCGGCGGGGTCGATCAGTACGGTCATGACGGTGAATGGGCTGAAGCTGCTGAGGACCAGGCTGAAGACGCCGTCGGCGCCGCGGCTTTGGAGGAATTCGAGGCCGCACCAACCCATCGCGCCGCAAATGCCAAGCATGATGGCGACGCTGCTCATCACTGCGCGGACGGTGGTGCGGCAGCGGAGAGACATCTGCATGCCCAGGATCGACGCAAAGGCGGCGACGATGATCAGCGTGCCGGGCAGGATGAGCACGGCTTCGGGGAAGACGATCCATTGAAAGTTGACGTCGTTGGTGGTCATCCATCGCCAGACGTCATACACGATGAACATGAGGGCGCTGGCGACAGGGACGGCGATGAGCGGGGTGACGAAAGCGACCAGGCCGCGAAGTTTGCCCCAGACGTAATAGCGGCTGGTGATGGGCGTGGTCAGAAGCAGGTCGAGGCTGCCGTCTTCTTTTTCGCGGGTGACGGTCGAGGCGGCGGCGTTGGTGACGATCAGCAGGATCACCGCAAATTCGAGGATCGACGCGCCCAAAAGAAAATTCCTGGCGCTTTGGGCGCTGAGTTGGTGGGGGAGATCTTTCAGATAGAGGTTACTTAACACATCGCGGCCATGCGATTTTTGGAGGAGGAAGCTTTTGACTTCATAGCTTCCGGCGAGGATCTGGTTTCGCTTGGATTCATCGATGGGCTTGTCGTTGAGTTGGATGCTGGTTCCTTCAGCCACGCTGAACGTGCCGCCGCCGTTGCCGCGGATGAAGATGGTGCTGTCGATGTAGCTATAGCCGGCCAGTTGATTGTGGACATCGGATTTCAGCGAATACATCCAGACGAGGGATGCGGCGCCGACGAGGCCGAGCGTGATGAAACCATAGCGCAGGAAGGAGGCGCGGAAGGCGGAGGCTTTGGTTTTGGCTTCTCGCCAGGCGATGGGGTTTTGCCAGACATTTCGGGGTTTTCGGCGGCGTTCGCCGGAGCTGATTTTCAGCTTTTGAAGGATCATGCCTTTGAGCGAAACGGTCGTCTGCGCCATCCGCCGCAGGAGGATGATGGAGGGCATGACCAGGACGATGCTCAGGAAGAACATGAAATCGATGTAGAAGGAGGTGGGGCTGCTGAGATACCAGCCGAGAGGCCAGCCGCGCAGATGTTCGGGCAGCATGGCCAGATCGGGCGGCTGATAGTTTTTGTCGTGGAGGATTGCCTGGAGTGCGAGAAACGGATGCAGGCCGGTGAACCAGCTTGTGGTGGCTTTTTCGATTGCGCCGGTGACGGGATCGATGACGGGCACTTTGAAATAATCCATCATGTCGAGCAGATAGAGGCCGACGAGATAGATCACGATGAAAAGATAAAAGCTGAAAATGGTGCGGCGAGTACCGACTTTGAAGGTGGCGATGGCCATGGCGAGTGCGCCGGTGACGAATGCGGTGGCGGCGGCGATGGCGAAGGAGAGAACGATGGCGTTGATGGCGACGCCGCCGAAGATTTGGGTGACGGAAAAGACCGGGATGCCGCTGATGAGGAGGGCGATGACGAAGAAGAGGCGGCTCATTAAGGAGCCGAGGACGATCTGGCCGTTGGAGAGGGGCGTGGCGAGAAGAATGTCATACGTCTGGCTATCTTTCTCCTGGGTGATCGCGCCCGCGGTAAAGATCGGGGCGAGCAAGGCGACCAATCCGAGTTGCAAAAAGCTCATTTGCGAGAAGATTCGCGAGCTGGTTTTCGTCAGGTCGGAAAGGGATGTGCCGGTGGTGGCGGTGCCGCTGGTGACCAAGGAGAAAATGACCAGCAGGACGAGCAACCCCAGATAACCGCAACGGATAAAGAGATCGCGTTTGCGCTTCCCGCCGGATTCCACCACGCGAAGGAGGATGGGGTTCGCGGGGAGGAGTCGCCAGAGATAGTCGGTGATGCCGAGCATAGGTTAGGGGTTAATGACCAATGACCAAACCAGAATGACCAATGAATGTCCAAATCCGAATGACCAAGGGCTCCTTTGCTAACATTTGCGCTTGATTGCGGAAAAGATTAGATTTAGTTCTTGCGCTTCCTGCCAAAGGGGCCTTGCCGTTTCGCGAAGTTTTGGTTCAGCCGCGACGATCATTCGTAGCCAGTGTTTTGTCTCCTTTGCTTCTCGACGGCACAACCCGATCTTAAATTTGAAATCTTTCTTGGAATCAGCGTCGTCTGCTTCGACGTAATTCGCTCCGATGCTTGTCCCGGCTCGCACCAATTGCGATATCGGGGGTCGCGTGATTTCTGTTAGTGGGATCGTTCTTGCAAAAGCGATGACGGCCTCACCAAAGGCGGCGGTGCGTTGCTCGAGGTCATATTCTCGCTCGAGAGGCTCTTTGGAAATTGTGGCTTGGTCATTCATTGGTCATTCTGGTTTGGTCATTGGGAATTTTTACTGCACCATCCCTTTCGTGAGTCGCATGAATGCCGTTTCAAGATTCACTTCTTCTTCCTTCAGCAGCGTCAGGCGAAATCCCCCTTGGATCAAACGCTGCGGCACGAAGCTGTAATCGGTGACGCCGTCTTTCAATGAGACTTCGAGATAGCCGTTGTTGTTGGCGACGTTTTCGACGCTGGGGTCTTGGGCGAGGAGGGCGCCTGCGCCGGCCTGGTTGTCGGCGACGCCGACGTGGAGGACGGTGCCGGCTTTGGCGCGGCGGACGATGTCGGCGACGGGGCCGGAATAGAGAAGCTCGCCTTGCTCGATGATGCCGACGGTGTTGCAGAGGTCGGCCAGCTCGGGAAGGATGTGGCTGGAGATCAGGATGGTCTTGCCGAGGCGGCGCAATTCTTTGAGCAGCTCGCGCATTTCGATTCGGGCGCGGGGGTCGAGATTTCCGGCGGGCTCATCGAGCAGGAGCACTTTGGGATCGTGAACGAGCACGCGGGCGATGGAGAGGCGCTGCTTCATGCCGCGCGACAGGCCATCGACGAGGGAATCTTTTTTGTAAGCCAGGTCGGTGAGTTCGAGCACGTCGTTGACGACTTTATTTCGGGCGGCGCCGTTGATGTTGTAGGCGGCGGCGAAGAATTCGAGGTATTCCTGGACGACCATGTCTTCATAGGCGCCGAAATAATCGGGCACGTAGCCGATGAGGGGGCGGATTTTTCGGGATTCGTAGCCGACGACAAAATCGCAGATGCGGGCCTCGCCCCAGGTGGGTTGGAGCAGGGTGCCGAGGATTTTGATGGTGGTGGTTTTGCCGGCGCCGTTGGGGCCGATGAAGCCGAAGCAATCGCCTTCGTTGATTTCGAGGTTGAGGTTGGAGAGCGCGACGAGGGTGCCGTAGCGCTTGGTGAGGTTGACGGTTTTGATGACGGCGGCCATTGAGGATTACCTTAATTAAGCATTGTCGTCATTCGCGAAGACATGGCCACTGAAGTGGCCATGCCGGTATCGGCTAATTCGTTGTGTCCGTTGGTTGCGTTGCTGCGCTGACGGCGTCGCGTTGCAGGGGCAGCACAAATTGGTAATAGATCGGCCCATCGCCGGTCATTTTATCGCCTTCGACTTCAAGCGGCACGGGGATGGGGCCATCGGAGCGCCCGAGAACCACGAGCGCGCCCGCTGCCAGGGCCGAGGATCGGTCTAAATGCCGGGTGCCTCGACGCAACACATCCACGCGATCGGGATTATCCGGCGATTGGTTTTCAATCGGTTGGAGACGATCGAAGAGGCTGAGTAGGACGAACGCCCGATTCATGTCGGTGATTTTCCCATCGCCGATGGTGCCGGCGGCGCTGCGCAAAAGGGGATTCCAGACTTCTTCCTGCCAGACTAGATTCAAAGGCCCGGCGAGGCGATCGGTTTTGTCGGTGCCGGGGACAAGTCCTTTGTCGCGATTGGGCATAAGAGTGCGTTCGCCTTTGTCGTTCATGTAAAACGCCCGCGACAGATCGACTGAAACGCCGGTGTCCCACGATTTGAGCCAGAGGACATAATCGCCGCCGCCGAAACCTTCGCCGGGATATTTGAAGGCAATGTAAACGTCTTCGAGTTTTTTGCCCGTGCCGTTGGTGAGCACGCCGTCGATCATTTTCGGTGGATCGACGAGCTTGGCGGAGCCTTCGATCTTGCCGCCGGCATCGCCGTACCAGTTGGCGGTGAATTGCTTCATGGTGCTGCGATAAGGCACGGTGATGGCGGGCGCGTCGGGGGTATCGACATCGCGTACGGGCACGTCGTATTCAATCGCCGCTGTGCTGTCGATGCTGCCGGTGATGTAATCCGGATGCTTGGGAATTGAAGTGAGGGTTGTAACTTCGCCCGGCGCGGAATTTTTCAGCTCGAGTTTTTCGTTTCCATCCTGCTTGATGTAGAGGCTGAAATTCGATCGCACGTGCGCTGGCTCGCCCGCCGCCTGCTGCACAACGCTGTTGTGCCTTAGCACCGGGGGGCCGCGCACCACCAGCTTGACGATCAGCACGGTGACGGCTGTGGCAACCATGGCGGTGATGACGAATCCAAACCAGTTTAGATTTGGCCGCCGCTTGCTGAAGAGATATGCAAAGAGCCCCGGCCCGGAGATCACCCAGTAGACAATGAAAAATGCCACGGCCAATGCAACCAGGCTTGAGACGGTGCCGGTTTGGTTGATGCCTTCGATTCCGCTGGGCCCCAAATCGACAAGCCGGCTGCTGTTTTGCCAGGGGGATTTTTCATCATTCTGGGTGTATTTATCCAGGACCACCGGCTTGTCTCTGTTCTGCTCTTTCCAATCGAAGACTTTGTCCCAGACGTAGACCCAGCCGGTGTTGGCGCGGCTGGTGATGGCGGGATCGCCCAGATCCTGCGCCACCCAGGTGATGGCGCCCAGGCCATACGCCTGGCGAACGATGTAAGGGGTGCGATCGTCGGGTTTGTCGCTCCAGTTGATCCATTCGTCGATGACGGTGTTCGGCTTGGCTTGGGCGCGGGCCATGGTGAACGGGCCGGTCAGCACTTCCCACGGATCGGGCACCTTATCGATGCGATTGGCCTTGACGTCGCGTTTGTATTGCGCGCCCTGGGAATGCGCCAAAGTGCGCAGCGGCTGAAGCTCTTTTTTGGAAT
>DATAPK010000163.1:0-3981 GCA_036265245.1 Tepidisphaeraceae bacterium
CTTGCGCCCAGATATGGCGTGGAGGGAGGATTGTAATTCACCGCCGGAGTTGTCGCGTCGCCGGTGTTGGCATTGTCGGTCAGATTGCTGGCGGTCGAAGCAAGCAACCAATCCCCCATCACCATCAACGCAGGAAAATTCGCCGTTGCCGGAGCCATATAGTTTGATTGTGCCGTCCCCGAACCCGCTCCCGGATTCAAAACGATCAGTGTCCCGACAATCCGCATATTGGCGATCTGCAGCACGGCGCCCGAACAATTGATGACATAGATTCCCTGCGGATTGGTCGTCGCACCATATGGATTGGAACCCGGGCTGAGCACGCCAAGCTGCATGATGTGAATTCCGTTTACGTCCGTCGGAACATTGGCGATGGAGATCGAAGTTGCCTGACTCTGGTAATAATCAAAGACGTGAACCGGATCGGGAAGCTGTCGCGTGCCGGTGGCGATTGTCGTCGCCGCTCCCGAGCAACCATTAATGCTGACATTCGCCACCGAAGTGGATTGCAGCGTCGCGGCGACGCCAAAGTTGACGCTCGATGCCGAAATATTGGTATTTGACGAAATGACGATCGGCGACGGCCCTCCGATCGCCATTCCCGACAATGTCACCGATTTGCCAAACGCGGCGGGAATCTGAAGCGATGTGATCGCAGCGTGTGTCGTGCAATGCACGCTGTAAATCCGCACGGCATCATGCACCTGGCCAGTCCCGGAAATACGGACGCTGTCGTAGTCGTTGTTCGTCAGGTTCCCATCGACATCATCTACGATGCTGAAGGATATTGTTCCACCCCCAAGACTGATTGGGCCGACTCTCATCTGCGCGGGATAGTCCGTCCGCCAATTTAGATCGGCGGCGATCGCGCTCAGTCCATATTCGACGGCCGACTGTGCCAGCGCTTCGGCCGCAACAGTATCGCTGTCCTGTGCCACGATCCGCCCACTGACCTGAGCCGTTCGAAGCGCTGCCAGTGCCACCACCGCCACGAGCATTGCAGACATCAACACGAAAAGATAAACCGAGCCGGGGCGGCGAAAACGCCGTCGGCCGATGTGTCGAGATGTATCCAATCGTGCCGTCATCTAGGGAACCTGATTGAGCGGATTGACCCCGCCGACAGCCGTCGTTCGAGCATTGTCGCCAATTTGCAGACTGGTCCCGATCCAACTGGTGAACGTCGTTTGTGTGGGATGCGTCAGGTCGTAGGCACTTTGTCTTGAACGGAGGGCGACTGCACTGGCTGTCCTGCCCGATGGCGCGGTGACCGTCACCGTAATGCGCTTCAGGCCTGTTTCAGTTGCGGATGTCGTGAAATCAGTCCCGGCAACCGACGGCGTAATCCACTCGACGACAACCGCGCGCGTCCAACCAGCAAAACCGGCGAGCGCCGCACCCGATAAATCTGCCGGGGGTGATTCGGTCCAGCCGTTGAAATCATCGATGTCATTAAACGTGGCCCGCGTCTCGCCCGCCTCGGGACCGAGAACAGTCGTCGTCACGCCCGGTTGCTCGTAGGCATTTTGCACGATCTGAGCGAGCAATTCGTTGGCAAGCGTTTGCGCCCGCGCCGCATCCTGTTGCCCCGTTCGCACAAGCGTCGCCTGCCCCGCCGTCATCAAACTCGCGACCAGCATCACGCCAACAAGTAACACTGAAACCGTCGCTTCGATCATCGTGAAGCCGGGCCGGCGCATAGAACGCGGAAAGCACGACGGCAATTGGTGGGGCGGACATTCTTGTCTGCCCGGACGGTGCGAACGCGGCGCAATAGATTCTTTGGAGAGACCCGCGTTCGTTGCAGCAGCCATGGAATGCGCCACGTACACCGTATGCGTCTTGGCTCCCTCTCCCTCGTACGCGGGGGAGAGGGTTGGGGTGAGGGGGGAATTTTGCGAGGAACGCGATTCGCCGAACGTCCCCTCACCCCGCCCTCTCCCCTGTGTACAGGGGAGAGGGAGTACGCCCACGAAAATTCCCGGGCTCCCAAGGCGATCCCCGCGATCAGACATCCTCTTCATGGCGCCACCCCCGGCGTGATCGTTCCATAGACCTGAATCTGCATCGCCGGTGGCGTTGCAGCCGTGGTCCATGTTGCGCCGGCATCACTGCTGGTCGCAAATTCGCCCGTTCCGTCATTTACCGCTGCCGTATCGATTTGTGCAGACGCTGGGGATGTAACGGCCGATGTCGAAACGACGACGCATACACCCGCGCCGGCCGCAAGCCCGCTTGCACCCAATGTGACATCCGTCCAAGTCGTTGCCGATCCCGGCAAGCTCGCCGCATCGAGGCTTGCGCCGGCGAGTAATCCAAGCGGATGCCCTGCCGCATCGGCACTGAACAACTGAATCGCGACCGATCCGGTCCCGGTTTGCTGCAACTGAAGCTTCACATGCGTGATGCTCCATTGCCCGGTTGATGCCGGCAGCGATGGAATGATCGCCTGCGAAATCGCGCTGGAGGCACTGATTGCAACCAATTGCACGCCCGCGCCGTTGCCCCCATCGTGAGTGAAAATAACCTGTTCGCTTCCCGCTGCCGGCGATGGAGTCCCGATCGAACGCGTCACCGTCGCGATATTCAGCGCCTGCACATTGTCCGCGATGGAAACCGCCGCGGCGGAATTGAGCTGCCGCATCAGCGAAGACCCCGGACCATTCCATGTATAGACAATTGCTTCACTCACATCGCCGGCATAGCGACCCGGCACAACAAGTGAAACCTGCATTCCCCCGCCGGCCAGTGGTGTGTTGGTAATGGTCGTCGCGATGCGCAGATCGGCATCGAGCGTGTTCATCGCACTTTGCGCCAGCACGCCCTGCCCCGAAAAGGATGCGGCGGCCGAATTGTCCGATGTGAAATCCCGATTCCCCTGGGCGGTGCGGAGGAGGAACATGATCGATAGCGCAGCCGTACCGATGATGATTCCCATTACGCTCATGCTGACGACCAGCTCGATGAGCGTGAATGCGCGGGCAATGCGACGGCGGACATGGCGCGTGGGCTTCACGGGACGGTTGCCTTTCCGCTGGTGGCTTCAATCGTCACGGTCGTTTGCGCGCCGTTGGAACGCACAACAATCTGCCCGCCATGATCGGCCGACCCATACGCGTCGTAAGTAATCTGGGTTGTACCGGCAAGGTTCACGGAAACGAGTGTCGAATCAAACGGATCGCCGGCGAGATTGACCAAAGAGTTGGACGACTTTCCAT
Organism: Tepidisphaeraceae bacterium; assembly: GCA_036265245.1. Lineage (GTDB taxonomy): Bacteria > Planctomycetota > Phycisphaerae > Tepidisphaerales > Tepidisphaeraceae > DATAPK01. Next base: position 3,219 of record DATAPK010000163.1, read on the forward strand.
CCAGCGAGCGGATCCCATTCATTGCATAGGTACTCGTGGCAATGTCGAAGATGACAATTTGTGGCGCACTGGTTTGTTTGGCCTGCGAGCGTGCGAGATTGAGATCGCCGGCGATGCAGCGTGCCGCCATCTCGACCCGATATCGATCCCGCGTGGCCGAATAGCGCGGCACAACGATGGCCGAAAGTACGGTCACGATCGCCCCCACGATCACCAGTTCGATGAGCGAGTACCCCGAGGAGATTGAGACTCGATTTGCGCGCATACGCGCCCTGCCGCCATACCCGGCGGCAGCGCTGTATGTCTCATCGACCTAATAAACAGCCTACTTCAGATGTGCCGTATTCAATCGAGGCGCCGCTCACGTCGCGGCGCGCCCGGCCTGGAGCAACGATAGCGGCTCGGTCCGGGCCACACTGTATGCCGGCCACAAGCTCGCCAATAGCGCGATCAGCATTACCGATATCAGACCCAGGTCGATCGGCCTCCAGGGAATCACCAGCGGCGGGCGATATCCGACAATCAGCGCGCTCAATGCATTGGCGTTCATGCTCATCAACGCCCCGGCCCCCAGCCCCAAAAAGCAACCAATGATCCCCAGCAAAACGGCCTCGGCCATCACCAATCGCAGCAGCTGTCCGCGCGTTACGCCGATGCTGCGGAGAATTCCAAACTGCCAGCGTCGCGTCCGCACACCGGCCATGACGGTATTCGTCACGCCCAGCGAAGCAACGGCCATCGCCGCATAGGCGACGAGGCTCAG
>DATAPK010000164.1:0-21333 GCA_036265245.1 Tepidisphaeraceae bacterium
CAAACACATAAGCGCGTCCGCCGCCAACCCCATAATTCGCAACGCTCAGATGTTGCCCCGTCTCTCGTCTCAAAATGCCGCGAAGAACAGGCACATCGATGCTTTCCCTCGCGCGGCTTGATCCGATGATCGTAATATCCGCCGGGTCGTGCCGATCCAACGTCGCCGCAACCGCATAATACTCATCCAAATCCAACCGATACGGAATCTTCTTCGGCCAATGGCTCACATGCAGCCAAATCTCAAACCCCACCAGAATGAGCAGCGAAAAAACAAACGCCCACGGCACGCGCGTGCGATCCCGGTGTGGCACATGATCCGGATCGACAAACACTCCGCCTTTGGCGCGCGGATCGGTGTCGATCGCGCCAAGCGTGTGCGCAATCTCCGACGTATGCGACATCTCCGATGCCGGCGTGCCGTCAGAATTGGAAATAGATGAATGCTCTGCCACCAATACCGCCAAAAATAATCACGCCCAGGAACACCATTGCATAAACAACCGCTCGAACCGGAATCGGCAACTTCCACGCAACCAGTTTTTCATCAGTGATTGCCTGCGCCAATTGCACCACAAAAAGAATCAGCGCGCAAACCGCCAGCGTCTCCTTCAATCTGCTTTCCATCTCCCAATGCCCAAGCGATGTGAAAATCGCCTTCATCATGATCGCCACCTGCTCCATCGAAACCGCCCGGAACAGCAGCCACCCGAAACAGGTGAGATGGAAGAAGATGATGATGCGGATCACAAGCCACGCGGTTTGAGAGAATTGAGTTTTTGGAGCGATGTTGCGTTTGAGCCACCCGCGCATGCCATGATGGATGCACAGAAGTGCGCCGTGATATCCGCCCCAGATGACAAACGTCCACGCCGCCCCATGCCACAATCCGCCCAGCAGCATGGTGATCATCAGGTTCACATAAGTGCGAACCGTTCCCTTGCGGTTCCCGCCGAGCGGAATGTAAAGATAATCGCGCAGCCAACTGCTCAGACTGATGTGCCATCGCCGCCAGAAATCGCTCGCATTCGCCGCGAAATAGGGGAGATCGAAGTTGTGCATTAACTCAAAGCCCAGCATCCGCGCCGTGCCGCGCGCCATATCGGTATAACCCGAAAAATCGCAGTAAATCTGGATCGCGAACGCATAAATCCCCATCAGCGCTGTGCCGCCCCCCAGCACGCCTTTGGTTGCGTGCATTTGATCAAACGTCGCGGGAAAAAGTCCAAACGAACGATCCACCACCGCCGCAATGTTGTCGGCGATCACGACTTTCTTAAATAACCCCCACACAAACAGATAAAATCCGCTGCAAATCTTTTCCCAGGTGATTTCATTAGGCGTCTTGATCTGCGGCATCAGCGCCGTCGCCCGCAGAATCGGGCCTGCCACCAGATGCGGAAAAAACGACACGAACAGCGCAAAATTAAGCAGACTCTTCTCGCCTTCGAGCTCGCCACGATACACGTCGATGACATAGTTCATCGACTGAAACGTATAAAAGCTGATCCCCAGCGGCAGAATAATGTGCAGCACCGGAGCGTGCGCCTGCAATCCAAATTTGCCCAGCACGACCGCCGCGCTATCCACAAAGAAATTGAAATATTTGAAAAACCCCAGGATCGTGAGATTCACCACCATGCTGGCGGCCACGAACCATTTATCCTTTTGCGATCGCTCAATATGCTCGCCGATCACATGATTTTCCACGCGCAACATCCGCCCGCAGAAATAATCAAACAGCGTCGTGATCCACAGCAGCCCCAGAAATCGCCAATCCCACCACGCGTAAAAATAATACCCCGCGATCACCAGAACGATGTTCCGGTCGCGAACGCGCTGGCGCAGCATCGCGGTCAACGAAAATACGACGATAAAGAAGGCGACGAAGTGAAGGCTGTTGAAGAGCATCGATGCAACCAGCAACCAAAATCAAGGCGCATGAGCCTCGACTCGACTGAGCGCGCCGAAGTCCTGCCCATGCCCGGGCGGAACGCTATTGCATTTCGTGCAACGCGTCAATTCGGCACGATCTCATCGTTCTCTTTCAGGCCGCTTTTGATCTCGATGTTCTTCTCATCGTATTGGCCGGTGATGACGTTGACGCGCTGCTCCGCCTCATCTTTCTTGATGCGCACGCAGCCATGCTGCACCGCGCTGGCAGGCACGATCAACGCATCCTTGATTTCCGGAAATTCAATCTGCACGCTCGCTTTCTCGCCCGGCATCAGGCCCGGATCGACATTCGCCAACTCCACCGGCATCTGAAAATCCTGCGAAGCATCGTGCGGACTTCCCACCGGAACGATCGCCCCGCACGTCCCATCGCTCGTCGCCTGCGGATTGCTCACCGGCACAACCCGTGTCTTGGTGCCCGCCTTGATCCATAAAATTTGCGACTCAGGGATCTCCGCCCGAACCCGCAATTTGCCAGGAATAAAGAATGTCATCACCACCTGTCCCGCCGTGATTTTATCCCCTGCCCGCAGGGCCTTCTCCCCCGAATCGTGCCATTCCCCCTTGCTCAGTGCGCCGTAATAAACAATCCCATCCGCCGGCGCTTTGATCGTGAAGCTCGCCAAATCCTTCTTGAGATCGTCGAGCTTTTTCTGCGAATGGTCGAGCGACGTTTTCGCGCTCGCCAAGCCGGTTGTTCGTGTGGTCTTGGATTCCACCTGCGATGCTTTCAGCGAGTTCAGCGTATTGGTCTGCTGATCGATCGCGAAAACGTATTTCTGCTTCTCGTGATCGTATTCAAACTGCTTTGTTTTGTTCTCATGCTCCTCGGCCATCGTCTGGTTGACCTTATTAATCTCCAGATTGCGCAACGCCCGCTTGATAACGATATCCGCCGTTGCGTTGGTCAACTCTTCGGTCTTGTACATTTTCTTGAGTTGATCCAATTCATCCTGCCCATCTTCCACCGCGGCCTTGGCGCTGCGAGTCTGAAGTTCGGCTGACGTGATCATCTGCTTCCCATCCACATCCTCCCACCATTTGAGTGCTCCCTTCGCCTTGCCAACTTCTTCCTCCTGCATTTTCATCGCTAACCCGTCGGATTGCTCCCCGAGATCGACATCCGCCTGCGCTTTATCCGCCGCCGCCTTCGTATTGGCCAGATCAATCTCCGCCGTCGCGATCTGTCGCTGAATGTCGTCCGTCTCCAAACTCAACAGCACATCATCCTTCTTAACGCTTGCCCCATGAGCCGCCACCGAAGCAATCTTTAAATCCCCCGCAAACTCCGCAGGCCGAAATCGGATTTCCAGCGGATCGACCGGCTCAAAATATCCCTCTGCATCGATGCGAGGATGAATCAATCCCTTTTTGACGACAACTGTTTCGGTTGAGGATTGCGACGATGCCGGTGGATCAGCCAACGCAATCGAAACCGAGGCGAGCAGCATCAGCGACATCCCGGCCATTCTCGTGAAATGATTCTGCATATCCCGCAAAGGTAACATGGCCGCCAATAAATCGAAGGGGCGTGTGATTCTTCAACTCAATCGTCGCAACAATAAGCGGGTCGGTTTTAGATTTTGGATTGCGGATTTTGGATTGAAAATCGGCTTGTCTTCGTCTTTCAAATCCAAAATCCAAAATCCGCAATCCAAAATAGGCAATGAAAGGGCGTTCTGTGATTCCCGGACGTTGAATTTGACTTGCCCGCCGACGCATGGCATGTTTTAATGCCACAATTCAAAGGCGATGGAGTTCGCCATAACCGCCGGCTGCCGCAAGCCGTGCTGATAACTCCTGCGAACCACCGTTCGTGGGAGATCCACCGATCAACGTAGCTCGGAAGATTCCCACAGTCAGAGCATTGGAGATGCAATGCCGTTCCGTTGGAATCCTCGCGAGCATGTCGCCCTCGCCGCTTATTTTCTGAAATGGGTGCTGATCGCATCGCCCGTCGGCGCAATCATCGGGGCGGCCGTCGCACTCTTCCTCTGGTCGCTGGATTTGGCCACGCGCACACGCTGGAATCATCCGTGGTTGCTGTTCCTGCTGCCCCTGGCAGGGATCGCAATCGGCTTGATGTATCACTTTCTCGGCCGATCCGTCGAAGCCGGCAACAACCTCATCGTCGATCAAATCCACAAACCCGGCGGCGGCGTGCCCAGCCGAATGGCGCCCCTCGTCCTGATCGGCACCGTCATCACACATCTATTCGGCGGCTCCGCAGGCCGCGAAGGAACCGCCATTCAGATGGGCGGCAGCATCGCCAGCACCGTTGCCCGCGCATTCAAACTCCCCGCCCGAGATACACGAACACTCTTGATGGTTGGCATCGCCGCCGGCTTCGGCGCCGTCTTTGGCACGCCTCTCACCGGCGCAATCTTCGCCATCGAAGTCCTCGCCATCGGCCGCATGAATTACGAATCTCTTCTGCCCTGTCTCATCGCCAGCATCGTCGGCGACTGGACCACCACCCTCTGCGGCATCAATCACACCCATTACCACGTCCCCCTTTTCGCCAACCCCGCATTGGCCGATTCCATCCCGCGCATCGATTGGCTATTGCTCGGCAAAGTCGCGCTCGCCTCCATCGCGTTTGGTTTAACAAGCGTTTTATTCGCCGAACTAACGCATGGCCTATCCTGGCTATTCAAAAAAATCCTCCCCTGGAGCATCGCACGCCCGGCAGTAGGGGGCCTCATCGTCATCGCGATGGTCTATCTCCTCGGCACGCGCGATTACCTCGGCCTCGGCGTCTCAACCGATCCCCACACACCCGCGGGCGTGTCGATCCTCTCCTGCTTTAATCCCGGCGGTGCAACGCCATTCAGTTGGTGGTGGAAAATTCTCTTCACCGCCGTCACCCTCGGCAGCGGATTCAAAGGCGGCGAGGTCACCCCTCTCTTCTTTATCGGCGCCGCCCTCGGCAACACACTCGCCTGGCTGATGCACGCCCCCATCGATCTCTTCGCCGCCCTCGGATTCGTCGCCGTTTTCGCCGGCGCGACCAACACTCCCCTCGCCTGCACCGTGATGGCCGTCGAACTCTTCGGCCGACAGCCCGGCCTCCTCTCGTCCGGTTTCGTCATCTACGCCGCCGTCGCCTGCTTCGTTTCCTATCTCCTCAGCGGCCATTCCGGCATCTATCTCTCCCAGCGCATCGGCACGCCGAAATTGGTCGATTCCGACATATCGCCCGATGCTTCACTTCGCACAATGCGAGAACTTTGATGATGCTTTTTGTAGCCGCGGCGCCTGCGTCGCGACTACAACAGTTTTAATGAGCCGATTGCAATTTTTGTGCTATGCTCCCGCGCATGTCTGAGGCGACTCGTCTGCTAAATGCAATTAGCCACGGCGAGCGGAACGCGGCTTCGCAGCTTTTGCCGCAGGTCTATGACGAACTGAGGAAACTGGCGCTCCATCGCATGGGCGGCGAGCGGCGCGATCATACCCTGCAGGCGACGGCGCTGGTGCACGAAGCGTATCTGCGACTGGTGGGCAACGAAGAGGTGGCGTGGGCGAACCGCGCCCATTTTTTCCACGCCGCCGCCGAGGCGATGCGGCGAATCCTCATCGAGCATGCCCGCGCCAAAGCCGGCCCGCAACGCGGCGGGGGACGCAAAAAACTCCCCCTCGACGTCGTCGATCTCGCTGAAGAAGCCGATCCCACACAAATCTTGGCCCTCGATGAAGCGATCTCTCGCCTTGAGCAGCAGGACGCCGACGCCGCGCGGGTCCTGCGACTGCGCTTTTTCGCTGGGCTGACCATCGAGGAAGTCGCCAAAGCCGTGGACGCTTCACCAAGAACCGTGAAGCGCGACTGGGCCTTCGCCCGCGCCTTCCTGATCCGCGCGCTCGGCGAAGCCTGATCTGACCGGAGGCAAATCTTGGCAACACCGGACCTCAATCACGTTAAGGAAATATTCGCCGAAGCGCTCGCATTGCCTGAAGCCGATCGCCAGGCCTATCTCGACAAATCCTGCGCCGGCGACGCCCAACTCCGCGCCGAAGTCGAAGCCTATCTCTCCGCCGCCGACAATAGCGAAGCCATTGTGCCAGCCAGCTTCAGCGATATGCCCACTCCTTATGTTCCTGTGGTCGAGCGTCCGGGCACAAAAATTGGCCGGTACAAACTCCTCGAGCAAATCGGCGAAGGCGGCTTCGGTGTCGTCTTCATGGCCGAGCAGGAACAACCCGTCCGCCGACGTGTCGCGCTCAAAATCATCAAGCTTGGCATGGACACCAAGCAAGTCGTCGCCCGCTTTGAGGCTGAGCGACAGGCGCTGGCGATGATGGATCATCCGAATATCGCGAAGGTGTTTGATGCGGGCAGCACGGAGACGGGCCGGCCTTATTTCGTGATGGAACTGGTGAAGGGCATCCCCATCACGGAGTATTGTGATCGTCAAAAGTTAAGTCCTCGCCAGCGGCTGGAATTATTTCTGCAAGTCTGCGCGGCCGTCCAGCATGCGCATCAAAAAGGCATCATCCACCGGGATCTCAAGCCCAGCAACGTTTTGGTGACACTCGTTGACGATGGCAAACCCACTCCCAAGGTGATTGACTTCGGAATTGCCAAAGCCACCGCCGGGCAGCGTCTAACGGATCGCACGCTCTTCACCGAATTCCGCCAGCTCATCGGCACGCCGATCTACATGAGTCCCGAGCAGGCGGAAATGAGCCAACTGCTCGATATCGACACCCGCAGCGACGTCTATTCGCTTGGCGTGCTTCTGTATGAGCTTCTCACGGGCGAAACGCCATTTGATCAAAAGCGATTACGCGCGGCCGCATTCGACGAAATGCTGCGGATTATCCGCGACGAAGAGCCGCCCAAGCCCAGCACAAGGCTGAACACCAGCGATTCGTTGCCATCCATCGCCGTCAATCGGCAACTGGAACCCAGCAAGTTGGCGACAACCATCTCCGGCGATCTGGACTGGATTGTCATGAAGGCGCTACAGAAGGATCGCGCGCGGCGATATGAAACAGCCACGGCCTTGGCTGAGGACATCCGGCGCCATCTGTCCGATCTGCCAGTGTCGGCTCACCCACCCTCGAAGGCCGATCGCTTCCGCAAGTTCGCCCGTCGGAACAAAGCTGCACTGCTCTCGATAACCTTTGTAGCTATCGCGCTTCTGGTCGGAACGGTGGTCAGCACCTGGCAAGCCGTAAGGGCAACACAGGCGAAAAGGGAAGCCCTGGCGGAACGCGACAACAAAGATCGTGCTCTGCGCGAGGCCGAGGAAGTTTCAAATTATCTTACGTCTGCGTTCAGCAGTCCCGACCCGTCACGCGATGGTCGAACGATCACCATTGCCGAAGTACTCGATCGTGATGTGAAAGAGCTTAAGGAAAAATTCAAGGACAATCCTCACACAAAAGCGGATTTGCTGGAAGCAATTGGGAAAACCTATCAAGGCTTGGGGCTTTACAATGATGCGATCCCGCTTTTGGAGCAATCAATTGAGCTGCGCAAATCGATCCTCGGGCCCGACCATCCCGACATAATATGGCGTATGCAGAATCTGGCCACAGCCTACTGGCAAGGTCGCGGACCTCAAACCGCGCTGCCGCTTGCACAGCAGGTCCTGAAGTGGCAGATGGAAAGACTCGGCCCGGATCACCTTGAAACGCTCCAATCGGCCGTCCAGGTGGCCAGCCTCTGCAACGCCGTAGGACGTCATCAAGAGGCTCTGCTCATGATTGAGGATGCTGTAAAACGGTTGAAACAAAAAGTGGCAGCGGACGATCCGGTCCTGTTTTGGCCGATGAACTTTCAAGCCGACATTTATATTGCGCTCGAACGACCTGAAGAGGCCGTGCCAATTTACGAACAATTACTGCGGCTTCGGAAGGAAAAACTTGGCTCCGATCACCGCGACACACTATTCTCGATGGATGCCTTGGCAATCTGTTACCAAAAAGCCGGTCGGCTTGACGACGCTGTCTCCCTATTCAATGAAACAATTCGGCTGAGGATTGAGAAACTGGGCCCAGGCCATCCCGAGACCCGCCAGTCGCTCAATCACTTGCTCGATACCTGCGCGGCCATGAAAGAATATGGCCACGCAGTTGAAATCATGGAGCGCTTAGCGGCTACGCTGAATGCCAAACTCGGGCCAAATCACCCTGAGACGCTCGCCGTGGACAGCGAATTGGGACATTTTTATTATCGCGGCAGCCAGGGGCCCAAGGCCGTCACCGTGCTGGAAGACACCCTCAAGCGTCAACGGGCGGTTCTCGGCAACGATCATCTCGACACGATTCAAACAATCTACTATCTGGCAACCGCCCAGCGCACCGCCGGCCATGGCGATCTCGCGATGCCGCTTTATGAAGAACGGCTCAAACTGCAGGAGGCGAGGCTGGGTGAAAATCATCCCGACACAATCCACTCGATGGTCGACTTGGCCGATTTCAGCGTCCGAGTTCTTAAGGATAATCAGCGAGCAATTTCGCTTTACGAGCGTCTCATCGTGATCAAGCCAAATGAGCCACAATACTATTTGAGGCTGGCGCAATTTATTGCTGGCAATCCCGATCCGAATCTACGCGACCCACGACGTGCCGAGGAACTGATCCAACAGGCAATTGCCATCGATCCGAGTTCGGCTGATGCGTGGGCGCTCTTAGGTGCTCAGGAATACCGCAATGGCAATTTCCAATCGTCAATTGATGCGATGGAGAAATCGAAAGCCCTCTCGCCAAATCAGGCCGCCGATGCGAACCAATGCTTTGTTCTGGCGATGGCTCACTGGCAGGTTGGGCACAAGGACATTGCCCGAGAATGGTACGATCGCGCGCTGAACTCGGCAAAAGAACACCCGAAAGAGAGCCAGTCTGCCGTCGATCACTATCAAGGCGAAGCCGCGGACCTGCTGGGCAGGGAGGTTTCCAGTGTTCGATATCTGTCGCTTCGTGCCGGCACGGAGGCTGCCGGCAAACAATGGGACAAAGCGGCCGCCGACTACGTTGCCGCAATCGATTTATCCACCGATGGCATGAGTTCAAAATCTCAGCGCAAGATGATTTGCCGGGACATCATCAAATCGAGCGAACTATTTGACCGCGTCGTCAAACTGCGTCCGGACGAGACGACCCTGTGGCTTTGCCAGGGACAGGACCTCGCACAGCGCAATCAATGGGCCGACGCCGCTGGCGCTTACGCCAAAGTGATCGGGTCACGAAAACTTCCTGACTATCTCGATTACGGCGGCCTGCTATTGCTGAGCGCCGATCCGGACGGGTATCGGCGGTTTTGTCAGGAACTTTCCAGCCGCGATGATGCATTAAAGAACTCAGATGCGGCTTGTCTCATCGCCACTGCATGTTCGCTGGGGCCGCAGCTTCCGATTGAACCGTCACGCATGGTGCAATGGGCAAAACCGCCTGCCGAAAAGAACCCAGGTTCGAGTTGGCGATGTTACGCACTGGGTTTGGCGTACTACCGCGCCGGGCAATATGACCAGGCGCTGGATTGGTTGAAAAAGTCGTCCGCCAGTAGCAAGTGGGACCGCCAAGCCAGGGCTCAGCCACTGCTTGTGATGGCGATGGTGAATTATCGCTTAGGACACGAAACAGACGCGCAGGCAGAACTCGGCGAAGCGCGAAAATTAATCGCCGACATCACGCCGAAAACCAGTGGGGATCCGGTCTATCTCAATGCCGGCGATTGGATTCCAATGCAGGTGCTGCTGCGCGAAGCGCGGGCGCTGATTCCACAATCGTCAGACGAAAGCACTGGCCCGGCACCCGCGACCAGCCCCGCAGCGCCCGCAACTCTGCCCTGAGCCGAACTGTTTCCATCGCGTTGCAAATGGCTCGTGGTGCTACAGCTTTGCCGCGACAACCCTGTGGCCCTCCTGTCGGTCGCAAATTTCAGCACTGTGTGCGCACCGAAGCGGCGCGCGTGCGGAGTGAAGCGGAACGATTCCGCTTCAAGTCGCAGCCGTGCAGTGCACTGCGGGCGCGCTTCGCTTCACTCCGCAAGCCGGCGGAAGCGCTCCGTATGCGCTGGCAAGCCCGTGGGATGGGCCCTGAAATCCTTCGCACGATACGCGCTCCACTGCGAGCGCAATCTGCTTCGCTTGGTGCGCGCTGCTCGCGACCGCGAATCCCGGAAAACAACCTGAAAATAGGGTTCTGACGTGATGTTCTATTGTTGGCAGCGGCCTTCGACGGCAATCCCTCCAAACGTGTTTTATGCACTCCGCTATTTTTCTGGCCCTCTTTTCGTATCGCTCTCGCATTGCTGTTGGACAAAACCCGAAACCAACTTCAACTGGAGGCATCCGTGATCAGCATCCGCCATCGCCGTCAAATTGCGCTCGTTCTATCCATCCTGCTCGGCGTCATTGCCGATACCAAGGCGGACAGCATCTACACCTGGGGCGACAATGGCTACGGGCAGATCGGTAACGGCACATCTGCCAACCTCCAGCGAACGCCCGTCAAGGTTGTCGCGAGCGGGGCGACGGTTGTCGGCGCGGGGTTTAACCACAGCCTGGCGGTGATAAACGGCGCGGCGTATGCATGGGGACAGAATGAGGATGGCGAACTGGGGGATGCAACAACCGCCAACCATTCAACTCCCGCGCCGGTAAGCGGGCTCGCCACCGGTGTCACTGCCGTCGCCGGAGGTTACCAATCCAGCCTAGCGCTAAAAGACGGAGGCGTCTACTGGTGGGGTTTTGGTCCGTCACCCGCTGGCCCGTTCGGAGCCAACAGCACTCCCATTCAAATGAGTGATCTATCAACCGGCGTCACCAGCATTGCGTCCGGTGCAGCACACAGTCTGGCGGTTCAAAACGGCGCGGTCTATGCTTGGGGAGACGATTCGTATGGTCAATTAGGCAACGGCAGCTTTTCCGGTTACAGCGCTACCCCACTGCCAATCTCAAGTTTGTCTACTGGCGTAACGGCGGTCGCCTGTGGTGCCGACCATAATTTAGCAATTCAGAACGGCACCGTTTTCGCCTGGGGCTGGGGTCAGGCCGGCGAACTTGGCAATGGCGCCAACCCGTTTATTCAGACTACGCCGCAACCCGTCACCGGGCTGGACAGCGGCGTAACAAAAATCGCCGCAGGCTACGAACACAGTCTCGCCCTCCGCAACGGCAACGTTTACTCGTGGGGCGCGGATTCGCTGGGAACTCCCGTCAATAACGTTCTTGCCGATCACCTAACCCCATTTTTAGTGCCCGGCCTCAGCAATATCGTGGATGTCGCCGCGTCCTTTAACTCCAGCTACGCACTCTCCAGCGACGGAAGCCTCTGGGTCTGGGGAACCAATACCTACGGCGAACTCGGTCTTGGAAACGCGCCCGATTCTTTTTCTCCCACTCATCTGCTTCCTCCCAGCGGCTTTCGCTTCACTTCCGTCGCAAGTGGCAGTGGCAGTAATCAAGTGCTCGCCACCGTCGCTCCCGTACCCGAGCCCGCCTCGCTTTCACTTCTCGCGCTTGGCTTCATCCCATTGAATATGCGCCGAAAATCCCGCAGTCGCCATCTTTAGAAGGGCATGCGCCCAACCCGTTGTAAACGCAATCACGTTCGCTGCACCTTTGACCTGCCGCACGCGAAATGGTGCTTATTCACCATCGCAATCTTCAATGGAGACCTCCATGCGATTCCTGTTGAAGCTCACCATCATGATCTTGTGTTGGTTGACACTCGCCACCGTCCCGCCACGTTATCAGGCCTACCAGCGCTTCAACGCCGCCAACAAAAAATACGTCGATGCCGTTCGCGAATGGACTAAGAACCTTAACGATGACGGAAAAGCGCCCGAAGAATTGCACAGGCGCATACTCAAGACGTCTTTCGACCTTGAAATCGCCGAGAAACGATGGCTTTATTTGCTAACCCATTTCGCCGAGCCGAATCTCAGTCACAATCCATCGATTCTGTGCAACCAAAGCCTCTAATATTGACTTGATCCATTTTTCATCTATCGTCTCATACCAGTGCTCGCGGGCGTAGCTCAGTTGGTAGAGCGTGACGTTCCCAACGTCAATGTCGAGGGTTCGAACCCCTTCGCCCGCTCTTAATTTTTTTGAATTGAATGCCTACACACATCACGCACTTCGGTACCACACCTCAAGGCCAGCAGATCAATCTTTATGCGTTGCAAAACGCGCATGGCCTGATCGTCAAAATCATCGATTACGGCACGCGAATCACCGAACTGCACACCCCAGATCGAACCGGCCGCCTCGCCAACATCGTCCAGGGCTTCGACAATCTCCCCCAATATCTCGCCGATCGAACCTATCAGGGCGCCACCATCGGCCGCTACGCCAATCGCATCGCCCTCGGCCAATTCTCCCTCGATGGAAAAAACTACAACCTGCCCATCAGCAACGCCCCCAATTCCCTGCACGGCGGCGATCGCGGCTTCGATGCAATCGTCTGGCAGATCCAGCCCCTCGATGACAACACGATCCAGGCGCGGCATCTCAGTCGCGACGGCGAAGAAGGTTATCCCGGCCACCTCGCCGCCACCGTCACCATCTCACTCAACGATCAAAACGAACTCCGCATGGATTTTGAAGCGATGACCGACCAGCCCACCCCCGTCAACATGACCAACCACAGCTATTTCAATCTCGCCGGCGTCGGCACTGGAAGCATTTTAGATCACGAACTGACGATCCACGCCGATCGATACACGGTCGTCGATAAAACACTCATCCCCACCGGCGAACTCGCCCCCGTGAAGGGCACCCCCTTCGATTTCACCTCGCCGCACACAGTCGGCCAGCGCATCGCCCAAACCGCCGGCGGATATGATCACAATTACGTCTTGCGATCCCAGGGAAAACTTTCCTCCGCCGCCGTCTTGCGCGATCCATCCACCAGCCGATCCATGGAAATCCTCACCACCCAACCCGGCATCCAATTTTACAGCGGCAATTTCCTCAACGAATCCATGCGCGGAATCGGCGGCCCCTTCACAAAACACGGCGCCCTTTGCCTCGAAACCCAGCATTTCCCCGATTCCCCCAATCGTCCCCATTTTCCGACAACGATCCTAAGACCAGGCGCAACCTACCACGAAACGGTTGTTTATCGCTTCACCTCGCTCTAATTTCGAACATTCAGGTCTCCGGACGCCCGAAAAATAAATCCAGATCACGTGCGCCATGCACAATCGCAATGATCTGAATCGGTTTTGCTTCCCAACGATATACGATCAGGTAGGACCAGACGCTCCAAAACTTATGGCGCTTATCCAGCAGATCTTCTCTAAAATGCCCCATCCCAGGCATATCGCCAAGTCGTTGGCATTCATCGTAGATTCGTGCAATTACGCGGTCTGCTGATTTTACAGAATCATCGTCGGCAATGAATTCCCAGATGCCGAGCACATCTCCTTCCGCTTCAGGAGTGAAGAGAAAGCTGCAACTCACGCCTTCTCCGTCGCACGTTTCCGTTTCATTTTCTCAATTTTTTTCAGCACGACGTCCGGATCAATCAATTCGCCGCGATCGGCTTGCGCTGCGGCCCGCTTGAGTTTGCTTTCCAGCGATTTGAAAGTCGCATCCCGTTCCTTTTCTCGATCCTCAAGCAATCGCAAGCCTTCTCGTATCACTTCGCTTGCCGTCTGATATCGCCCACTCGAAACGCGATTCTGGACGAACTTTTCCAGTTCAGGAGTCAATGAAACATTGAGGCTGGTACGGATGGCCATGTGAATATTATCGTATGAAATAATACCTTGTGTCAACTTGTGTTACAGGACATTCAGGCTTTAAGAAGGCCTTTTTGACGCTACTCCAGGCCCAGAAAACCCTCAATCGCTGCCGTCACGTCCTCCGCCTTCTCCATCGTCGAAACATGCCCCGCCCCCGCAATCTCCACCAACTTTGAATTCCTAATCTTCGCTTTCATCCCCCGCGCTATCGCCGGCGGCGTGATCGCATCATGCTCACCAACCACAATTAACGTCGGCGCGGTGATCCGCGGCAACAGATCCATCGAATCCTCCCGATCTCGCATCGCCGCCAGCGCATGCTCGATGGTCTTGGCCGGGCAATTCTCCATGATTCCGCGAAGCTGCTGAACCACCGCAGGATTCGATTTCAACGTCTCCTCCGCAAACATCTTCGGCATCATTTGATCCGCAATCGCCTTCGATCCCGATTGCCGAACCAGCTCGATCATCTTCCCTCGCCCAGCCTTCCCTTCCGCCGTATCCGCTTCCGCCCGCGTGTCGAGCAAAATCAGCGAACTCAGATCGGCCGCATATTTCTTCGCGAACGCCAGCGCCACATACCCGCCCATCGACAATCCACCCAGCGCGCACGGCAGCGCATCCATCGACTTCAACAGCGCATGCACATCATCCGCCAGTGAAGCCATCGTAAAGGGCTCGTCGCTTTTCGATTGCCCGAACCCGCGCAGATCGGGCGCGATCACCCGAAAATTTTTCGACAGCGCCGCCACCTGCTTCTCGAAAATCCGCCAATCCAGCGGAAACCCATGCAGCAAAACCACCGGCTTTCCCTGCCCCTGCTCGCGATAGCTCATTAACATACTATTCACAGTCCGATAAGGCATGGATGCCTCCTGTCCACCAGGTCTCCAATTTGGGTGGGGGGATCATAGTCGCTTTGGCGCCCCGCAGGCAGCGCGAAAATTCGCCTCGTTGAACCTTCGCCCATCACGCCTACAATCTCGCCACTCTAAATGGCATTGGATTCCGAAAATTTGCGGCTGACCGACTTCCTCGATCTCAACATCCTCCAGGAGATTCAGGACAGCTTCGCCGCCATCGCCAACGTGAAGGCCACCATCACCGGCGCCGATGGCGAGGTCATCACCCAACCCGCCCCCACAAAAG
This sequence comes from Tepidisphaeraceae bacterium, assembly GCA_036265245.1. GTDB lineage: Bacteria > Planctomycetota > Phycisphaerae > Tepidisphaerales > Tepidisphaeraceae > DATAPK01. The sequence goes on from DATAPK010000164.1 coordinate 14,809, forward strand.
AATTCCTTCGCCGCCAGCGCGCCATCGCCATGACCGAAGCCGAGCAACAAAACTCCCCGCAAAAAGAAGGCCGCGAATACGTCGCGCCCATCATGGTCAACGACCAGCGCCTCGGCACCATCCGCATGACCACCTCCGCCGGCGCGAACGTCGTGCTCGATGAATCCAAGCTCGCCGCTCTCTCCGAAAAATACAGCATCGACATCAAGCCGCTCAAAAGCGTCGCCCAAAGCCTGCTTCGCAATCGCCAGGCCCATCCCGCTGCCATCCAATTCTTATTCCTGCTCGCCAACGCCATCGCCAAGATGTGCTACCAGGAATTTCAACTCCGCCAGCGCATCAACGAACTAACCGCCGTCTACAACGTCGCCACTATCCTGAGCGAAGCGCGCGATCTCAACGAATTGCTCCAGCGCACCGTGCAAACCGTCGCCGAAACCATGAACGTCAAGGCCGCCTCGATCCGCCTCGTCGATAAAGATCGCGATGAGCTGATCATCAAAGCCGTCTACAATCTGTCGAAGGAATATCTCAACAAAGGACCCATTCGTCTGAGCCTTTCTTACATCGACGAGGTGGCCCTCTCCTCGCGCGGCTACGAATTCGTTCGCGATCTTAAGGCCGACCCCCGCACGCAATATCCCCTCGATGCCGCACGCGAAGGAATCGTCTCCATGCTCTCCGTCGGTATGCGCTACAAAGGCAAAGCCGTCGGCGTGATCCGCGTTTACACCGAGCAGGAACAAAATTTCAGCCAGCTTCAGATCGGCCTGCTGAGGGCCGTCGCCTCCCAAGCCGCCGCCGCCATCGAAAACGCCCGCCTCGCCAGCGAACAAGTCCAGGCCGCCGCCCTCGAAAAACAAGTGCGCATGGCCGCTGACGTCCAGCGCCGCATGATCCCCCGCGAAGCCCCCGAACTCCCCGGCATCGACATCGCCGCCGTCTATGTCCCGTGCTACGAGCTCGGCGGCGACCTCTATGACTTCATCTCACTCCCCGAAAACAACGTCGGCCTCGTCATCGCAGACGTCAGCGGGAAGGGCGTCCCCGCCTCCCTCATCATGGCCTCCGTCCGCGCCGCCCTGCGCGCTCAAGTCGATAACGTCTATTACCTCTACGAAATCATCCGCCGCCTCAATCTCACGCTCTGGCGTGACACCGAAGATGCCGAATTCGTCACCCTTTTTTACGGCGTCCTCAACGCCGCCACCCGCCGTTTCACCTACTGCAACGCCGGCCATCCCCCAGGCCTGCTCCTCCGCGACGGCAAGCTCACCGAGCTCACCACCGACAACATGGTGCTCGGCGTCTCCCCCGACGAGCAATACACCCAGGGCATCGTCGAACTCCGTTCCCGCGACCTCATCCTGCTCTACACCGACGGTCTCGCCGACGCCATCAACTTCAACGGCGAATACTTCGGCATGCAGCGCATCAAAGACGCCTTCATGCAAGGCGGCGCCTCCGCCGACGTCGTCGCCCAAAATATCCTCTGGAACATGCGTAAATTCGTCGGCCTCACCAAACGCACCGACGACGTCACCATGATCGTCGTAAGAGTCCTCTAAATTTTCGATATAACAAGAATCGGGATCAAAACATGCGCGGCGGTGGCACTTCAGTGCCACTGTTTTCCCCAAAGACTGAAACCCCTCAACTCCCAACTCTTACTGTTGTTCATCCGAGCTCGGAATCGTCGTAGACATCTCCCTCCCCTTGCGCGCCAACCGCGCGCTCACCTCATGCGCCAGCTTCACCTCCAGCGGCGTATCCCGGCCAACGGCGTACCAAAACTTCGGCGGAATCAAAAACCCCTCGTCCGATTCTTTCGATCCATGAGGCATGTCTCGCGGCGCTTCCTTGGAATAAGCGCCCCGATATAGCGCCACGCTCGTGATTCGCCGCTCCGAAACCGTCTGCCGCTCAACCAAAACCTTCGGCGAAGCCTGAAACGTCCCATCTGCGTTCTTCACCATGTCAAAACGCACCGTCCGCCGCAGGCTGCAAATCGTTGACTTCTCAACCTGCTTAAAATTCCCCACATCAGGCCGCCAAGGCTCAAAAATCTGCGCCGATTCCAATGGCTCCGTCGTAAGCAACCCCGTGCGATAATCCACCCGATCGATCTTGAACCCAAAATCCCGGCAAACGTTTTCGCACGTCTTGTAAAGCGTCGGAAAGCTGTCATAGACAACCGTGCCGTGCGACGGCGACGCAAACCAATAGCCCGGCTGAGTGGTGGCCGGATCGCTAATCGTCACCGGCTGCGTTGCCGCGGGGTTGGATGGATATCCGATGCACCCGGCAAACATCACCGCCGCCACCATCAACGCTAGCGCCACCCGAGGATCGAAAAGAGAAAATCGAAATTTCATATCAGCTTCCCGAATCCGGCGACCAGTTTTCTCCAACCGTGTGCAGGATAATCCCGTTCATCGTTCCCGGCGTGCCAAGGCTCGCGCCCGCCACGATCACAATCCGATCGCCCGGCTGCGCGTGCTTCAACTCCTGCATTAGCCTATCGATCCGCGTCACGAGTTCAACCAGATCGTTCGATGGCGCCAGCTCGCAAGGCGTCACCCCATAATGCAACGCCATCCGCCGCAATGCCCCATGATCGCTCGAAAGCGCGATAATCGGCACCGGAAAGCGATGTTTCGAGAAGATCCGCGCCGTCGCCCCCGTCTGGCTATAGATCACCACCGCCGTCGCCTTCAACTCCACAACCATCTGCCTCACCCCCGTCGCCGCCGCTGCCGAAAGCTGCATCGTCTTGAGCTTCACCTGCGGAAGCTGCTCGATTCTGCCACTGGAATTCAGATACTTTTCAGTCACCTTCGCAATATGCGACATCGTCCGCACCGTCGCCGCGGGATATTTCCCCACCGACGTTTCGCCGCTCAGCATTACCGCATCCGTGCCATCAAAAATCGCGTTGGCGACGTCGCTCACTTCCGCCCGCGTCGGCGAAGAAATCTCGATCATCGATTGCAGCATCTGCGTCGCCACAATCACCGGCTTCCCCGCAACCTGGCACCGGCGAATCAGATCCTTCTGAATAATCGGCACTTCCGCCACATCCATCTCCACCCCCAGATCGCCGCGCGCAATCATCAATCCATCCGCCGCGTCGATGATCGGCTCGATATGATGCACCGCCTCCGCCTTTTCGATCTTCGCGATCAGTTGAATCCCGCTGCTGCGATTGCGCAAATGCTCTCGCACCAAATTCAACTCATCCGCCTTGCGCACAAACGAAAGCCCCAGGTAATCCAAATCATTTTCGATCGCCCACTCAATGCACTCCCAGTCTTTCCGTGTGATCGACGGAATATTCACCGTCGTATCCGGCAGGTTGATCCCCTTCGAGCTTTTCAGCACCCCGCCCACCGTGCATTTGCAGCGAATCTCGTTGAAATTTTTATCATCGCAAACAAACCGCAGCAGCCCGTCTTCAATCAACAAACGGTCGCCGACCCGAACATCATCGATCAACTGCGGATACGTCGAGCTGGCCCGCTTATTCTGGCCAACCATCGCCTCGCGCTGAATGATGAATTCCTCCCCAACCTCGATCGCCATTCCCCCCGTGCCCCCTGCGTCCGCCACCTGCCCAAGCCTGATCTTCGGCCCGCCCAGATCCCCCAGCACCGCGATCGGCTGCCCATGATGAATCGACGCCTCCCGAATATTCAGCAGCATCCGCCCATGCTCTTCCAGCTTTCCATGCGAAAAATTCAGCCGGCAAAGATCCACCCCCGCCTCAAAAAGCTGGTGCAACATCCCCACGCTATTACAAGCCGGCCCCATCGTCGCGACAATCTTGGTACGAATCATGTTGCAGCGATAATACGGACCAAACGTCCGGTTGGAAGCTGGTCACAACACAATCTACACGCTCCCGATCGCCCCCTGGCCGGTCGATCTTTCTTGCTCGAATGCCGCTCTTCAAGTTCCTGCGATGGCTGCCCATCCAATGCGATCACCCGCGCCAACTCTTCGTCACAACGTCATCCTTCATCTCAACAAAAACGTTCCCGCCCGTGATGGTCTTGTCGCTGCCGGCGGTAATCAAAAAAACATACCCCGACGACTGCTTGGTCTCTTTATACGAATATTTCCAAACCTCATGGCCCGGTTCGACTTCCTGCTTGCTCGTCGGCTCGCCAAACGTCGCCAGCACCCACGCCTTGCTCGTCTTGCCCGGCTCGATCGTATTCATCGTGCTTTCGGAGATATATGAACCATCCCGATGCACTTCCGAACTGCCTCCCACAAGACATCCGCTGCTGCAGCAGATCGCAATCAACAAAATCGTAGATCCAAATCGCTTCCCAATAGACATGTGTGTCTCCTTCTCTGTTGTCTGGCAGACACAGCACCCTAAACCAAGGTTAGTTCATGCAGTCGGTTTTACCGCACCCTCGGGTTTCGGCGGCGGCGTCGCCAGCCGGATATTCGCCTCCCGAAGCTGCTTCTCATCGATCGGGCTCGGCGATCCGCACATCAAATCCGCCCCGCTCTGCGTCTTCGGAAACGCAATCACATCTCGAATGTTCGTCAGATTCCGCAGGATCATGACCAATCGATCCAACCCCAGCGCAATCCCGCCATGTGGCGGCGCGCCATATTGCAACGCATCCAGCAAAAACCCAAACTTCAGCTTCTGCGACGCATCATCAATGCCCAGCAGCGCAAACACCTTCTGCTGCACATCCATCCGATGGATACGAATGCTCCCGCCGCCCACCTCCGAGCCGTTCACCACAATGTCATACGCCTTCGCCTTAATCGATTCCACTACCGCCCGATCGGTGCTGTCGAGCTTGGCCAAATCGCTGTCCAGCGGCGCCGTAAACGGGTGATGCGTGCTCACAAATCGCTTGTCTTCCTCCGAATATTCAAACAGCGGAAAATCCACCACCCAAACCCACGCAAAATCCGTCGAAGGCTTCAATTCCAAATCCCGCGCCATCTTCAGCCGCAACTCGCCCAGCACCTTATGCACAACCTTCGATTTATCTGCTGCAAACGCCAGCAGATCCCCATCCTTCGCCCCCGTCCGCTCGATCAACTTTGGCGCAATCGACTGAATAAACTTCGCGATCCCCGTATCCACACCCGCCGCCGTCACCTTGGTGACCGCCAATCCCTTTGCTCCAAATCCCTTGCTCCATTCCGCCAGCCCATCGGTCTGCGCTCGCGTCAATTTCGCTCCGCCCGGCACCACAATGCACTTCACCATCGGCGCGCCGCTGAACACCTTAAAATCCGTCGTATGCGCCAAATCCGTAATGTCGTGCAACTCCATCCCAAAGCGCAGGTCAGGCCTGTCCGATCCATACTTCGTCATCGCCTCGTCATAAGCGATATGTGGAATCGGGTTCGGCACTTCCAACCCCAGCACATCTTTCCAGATTTTCCGCAGCAACCCTTCCATCAATGTGATGATGTTCTCGCGATCAATAAAACTCATCTCCACGTCAAGCTGCGTAAACTCCGCCTGCCGATCCGCACGCGGGTCTTCATCGCGAAAACACCGCACGATCTGCATATATTTATCGCAACCGCCCACCATCAAAAGCTGCTTAAATAGCTGCGGCGACTGCGGCAACGCATAAAAACTCCCCGCCTGCAGCCGCGACGGAACCAGAAAATCCCGCGCCCCCTCCGGCGTGCTCTTCGTCAGAAACGGCGTCTCAATCTCCCAAAATCCCGCATCCCCCAAATAGTCGCGCATGATCTTCGTCACGCGATAGCGCGTCCCAATCGTCTGCTGCATCTCCGCCCGGCGCAGATCGATAAACCGATACTGCAATCGCCGCTCCTCGTTCACCATCTCCGTCTCGTGCGGCGTAAACGGCGGCGTCGGCGACACGCTCAAAATCTCCAGTTTCGTCACCCGCACTTCAATCTCGCCCGTCGGCAGCTTCGGGTTCACCATGTTGTCCGTACGCGCAACCACCTTGCCGTGGATCGCAATCACCCACTCACTGCGCACCTTCCGCGCCTCTTCCAGCGTCTCCTTGCCGCAAAGGTCCGCGTCAAACACAAGCTGCGTCACGCCGCCGCGATCCCGCAAATCGATAAACACCAGATGCCCATGATCGCGATAAGAATGCGCCCAGCCCGCAAGCTGGATTTCCTGGCCAACGTCGCTTTTCCGAAGCTGGCCGCAGGTGTGAGAACGATACCGTGTTTGGATAGCTTCCATATTGCCTCAAGCCTAATCAGTTTTTGGGGGATCGAACAGACACGACAGTGGCGGGCGCGGAGTCGGGCAAGCCGGTTCACCGCGCCTTGGTATTAACATCCGGATTGGTGTCGAATCGAAGCATGCGTGGGAGAAAACGTATCATGCGGTGGCGTAAATGTCTATCTGACATCCTCGTGTAGCCGCGAGCTTGCTCGCGTGAACCCGCCGCATGCAGCGGGCTATATGAAAACTATCGGACACTCCACCGAGGCTTGGCGAGATAATCCTTCAACACCTTCTCCGCCGGTTTATCCCTCGGCGTATACCCC
>DATAPK010000165.1:0-10035 GCA_036265245.1 Tepidisphaeraceae bacterium
CCTCGTCATCATCACCGCCAAAGACAATGACGAAGCCACCGTCATCATGAAACACGATCCGGGCATCACCAAAGGCGTCTTCAAAGCCACGCTTCGGCCGTGGTATGTTGTGTTTCGCAAACATGAGACGGTAGCTCCCAAATCTCCAGCAACAACTATGCCGACTCAATCATGGACCGGGATCGCTGCAAGTCGTATGGTGGGCGCATATCTTCAGGGGCCTAATATTTATGTTGCCTTTCCAAGAGATCGTTGGCCGGACGATGCGGAGGGGAAGCGAGTGACCGTGACCGGCCTGCCAGTCGAGCGACATGATCTTCCGGTGTTTATTCCGAAAGAAGGCGAGGTGCAGATACAGGGTATTCCCATGCCAGAGGGAACGGATTTATACAAGGCTAGCGCCCGGATTGTTATTGAGCAGGCGAAATGGTCGGTTGTTAGCGATGGTAGATAATCGTGACAGATCAACCTCTTCGTCCAGCCGGCGAGCCTAGGCAGGATCAATCATCCGTTGGAGAAGTGCTTTACACGCATCCAATTCATCCTGACTGATCGTATGCGGCATCCCCGGATACCGCCGAAGCTCAACCGTCGCCCCCATCCGCGTCAAAACCGCCTCCGTCTCCCGCACGCGTTCAAACGGCACATGCGGATCGGGATCGCCGCTGCCGAGAAAGATGGATGTGCCCGCGAGCGAGCCGGGATAATCTCGCGGCGTGCCTGGCGGGCCGATCAATCCGCCCGTCAACCCCATCACCGCCCCATACGCTCGCGGAAATCTCGCCACAAACTCCGTCGCCAAACACGCCCCCTGTGAAAATCCAAGCAACGCGATCCGCTCGCTCCTGATCCCCCGCGAAAGCAGATCCTCAACAATTAAATTGATTCGCTTGAGCGCCGAATCCAGCCAAGGCTGATTCGCTTCAATCGGCGAAAGAAAGGATTGCGGATACCAAGTACTCCCCGCCGCCTGCGGCGCGATCGCCGCCAAATCCCGGATCTCTAATTCATCGCAGAGAGAAAGAATGCTCTCTGCGGTCGCGCCTCGCCCATGAATAAGAATAAGAGTTGTGACGCTTTCTTCCGGACGTCGTCCGTTTGTGACGATGTGCTGGTTCGCGTGCGGATCGGATTCCATCTCTTCGTTTTGATTTGGCGTTCTCATCAGCACTGTTTCACATCGCGAATCCGCGCCCGGATGCATCATTGCCGAAATTGATTTGAGGCAATATCTCCGTCTGGATGGCGCGTCCCGCTAAAAAATAATCGCTGGCATATCGCATCGATCGAAAAAATCCCCGGCCCCAGCGCAAGCACGATCACCGATGTGACCAAAAACCAAAACGGCGCAGCCTGGCTGAACTTACTTACGTCGCCATCCTTGAACAGCGCCTTCACCGCTTCGTTGTCCGCCGTCAGATATGCCACCGTCATGTTGATCGTCAGTGCAATCGCCACGGGGCGCGACAGCAAACCCGCCAGCAGCATCAACCCACCAAAGCATTCGACACAAGCCACCAGCCACGCGTTCGCCACCGGCATTGGAATGCCCAAATCCCGAAAGAAGCCAATGGGCTTGTCAATGTCGCCGAGTTTTCCTCGACCTGCGATAAAAAACTGATATCCCCACACGATCCGAATCAGCAGCAAAAACAAAGACAAAACAATCGGGCCGGCCCAATGCCGAAACACCTCATACGCTTTCACGATCTTGTTCTTCGTTGCCATGTTGATGCTCCTACCGCTTGCAAAACCACCCCAACGCCGCCCACGTGCTGAACATCTTTTGGATGCGCTCCGCCGGGTCTGAGTTCCGGCCTCCCGCCGCCTCCACAAATTCCGCACACGCCTCCGCCAGCGTCTTTCCTTCCCTAAGCCCCTTCAACAATTGATACTGCTCCCGATCCACCCGCTTATAGTAAAGCGAATAATCATGCCGATGCACAACCACAAAAATACGCTCCGCCTTCGGCAACCTCGGTCTTCGCTTCCCCGCCCGCGGCGTTGAATTCTCCACCGCATTGCTCGCGTCATTACGCATGTCATGCTGCTTGATCGCAATCGTGAATTCATCCAGCGGATAGCGCAGCTCCAGCAGCGTGATATAAGGCTGCAACCCCAGCCGCAGCTTTCGCGGATCTTTCCCCAGAAAATCATCCACGCCCAGCGGCGTTTTCTGCTCCGAATCAAACGCCACCGTCTGCGCCCACTCAAACCGCGCCATGTCCATCGCCATCGCACTGCGCGGCTTCGTCCAGCGTGGCTCTTCCTTCAAAAACTGCTCCAGCCTGCTTCCCAAATTTCGCAGCGTGTAAGAATGCGACGGATATTTCGCCAGATATGCCTTCACCAACCCGTTGAATTTCTTCTCTCCAACGACCGCCTTCAGCCCCGGATAATCCTCATACAGAATATCGATCAGGCGAAACCAATACTGCTTGTTGTAAATCTCAATCCGCTCAAGCGATGTGAGTCGATCATTCGGCTTGATGAACTCCGCCGCCTTTTCAGCAGACCCGCGCCCATCCGTCTGCACCCGCCGCGTCCGCATCCCCGGTCCCAGCGGCTGCATAATCATCCCCGCCGCCAGCTTCTGAAGCTCACGAAATTCTGCCAACGTCTGCCGCCGAGCAGGCTTATGTTGAATCATCGCCGGAATTTTTGTTGCTCTTCGCATATCCAAATAACTCTCTCCCTCTCCCTGTTACCCGGAAAGAGGGCAGGGGAGAGGGTCCCTCAAACCCCAACCGCATTCAATTCCGATTTCTTCCCCCGCGTTGCCGGCTCCAAAAACCGCCTCGCCTTCAACGCCTCGGCGTGCACTTCATCAAACGAGGGAATATGCGCATCCCACTCCAGCAATGTGCTGGTCGGCCCGCACTTCTCAATCGCATGGGCATACATCTTCCACACCGGATCGAGGACTGGATGGTCGTGCGTATCCAGAATGTACTTCTCGTATTTGCTATGCCCCGCGATATGAATCTGCCCCACGCGTTCGTGCGGCACGCCGTTCAAATAGTCATATGGATCAAAACTGTGATTCTTCGACGACACATAAATATTGTTCACGTCCAGCAGAATCCCGCAATCCGCTCGCTCGACGACTTCGGTTAGGAACTCCCACTCGGTCATCTCCGATGCGTGAAATTCCGCATAGCTGCTGACGTTTTCCACGCAAATCGGCACCTCAAGCATATCCTGTGCGTGCTTAATATTCTCCGCCGTCTTCTTCGCCGCTGCGAAGGTGTAAGGCATCGGCAGCAAATCGTGCGTGTACGTCCCATCCACGCTGCCCCAGCAAAGATGATCGCTGAGAAACGGCGTCTTCGTCCGCTTCACCAGTTTTTTCAAATCCTTCAAATGCTGCGGATTGAGTTTGGTGGCCGTCCCGAAATACATCGCCACCCCATGCTGCACCACCTGATATTGCTCCAGAATCTGATCCAGAATATGCAGTGGCCGACCCCCATCGACCATGTAGTTTTCCGAAATAATCTCAAACCAATCACACACCGGCTTTTTGCTCAAAATGTGATTGTAATGCGGAACGCGTAAGCCAATGCCGACCCCCAGTTGCGTAAATCCATTGAAACGATTGGCCGGCATGAACTTCTCTCCAGGAAACAAAAAGAAGAGACAAAAACTCACCGCGGAGACACAGAGAACGCAGTGAGAATCATGAAGGATGAAGAAGTAGGATCAACCGATCTTAAACTCTTCAACATTCATTTTTCTCTGCGGCCTCCGCGCCTCCGCGGTGAAAATCATTCAGACGAATCTAAAGAGACTCGTGCAAATCAGCTTAGAGAGCAATGCTCTTCTGGCTGGCCGGCTCTTCATTGGTCTTGCAGCCGCCGTTGCCCTTGCAGGAGTTCTTGCCCTTGCAGCCTTGGTCGCCGGTCTTGCAGCCACCTTGGCCCTTACAGGCATTCTTTCCCTTGCAGTCATGCTTGCCCGTGTCATCCATGCCGACAGCCTTCTGGCCGGCCGACTTGGTGATCTGGGATTGATGGTGCGATGAGCTCGGAACCGTGACGGCGCGAACCGACGAACCAGCAAGCAATCCGCTCAGAGCGGCGGCGGCGATCATAACTTTTGAGGACTTCATATGCGTACCTTTCCTGACTGCTGTGAGTCTTTGAGAACCTGAAAAACAGATCCGTGAACCGATGTGAATTGCCGAAGCTCACGCCCCGGCACCACCTGGCAGACCATCACACCATGCGCACCTCCTTACCTTTTGGAGACACGACACCCCAACTTCATGATAAATAAATGCGTCCCATCAGGCAAAGGTTTCACTTCACCCGCGCCATTACTATTTCATGCGGCATTCTATGCCCATGCAACAACCGAAAGAGCGCCAAATCTTTTAGAATTGCAGATTTATCTCCGCAGCATATCAAGATAAATCTCTTTTGGAGTGCCGCGGATTGATGTGATTAAGTTGGCAAAATCGGAAATTACCCCTACCGTTTCTTTCCTCTCATCTTTTTCCGCTCGATACCGTTTTAACCCTCATACGGTCTTCGCCGAACGGCACGAACGCTTTATCGTCGCAACGACGCCAAGGGCCATGAGGCCAAGCAGTTTTTATATCGCGGTATTTTCACACCACAACAAAAATGCATTCCCCGAAATCCCAATTAAAGAATCCAAAGCACACTTTTTTTGCTGGGCCATAGGAATCACGTCTCATCCCCATTCGCTTTCAATTTAAAAGTCTGTTTCAAACCTGCACGATTTTTCTTGACACTGGATCGAGATAGGATAAAATTTTATCCTTAGTGATGGGTTATCCCGATTGATGGAGTATGCACGTGGATTCAACGCAACTCAGTAAACGAGAGCGGCAGATCATGGATGTGGTCTACGCGCATGGGGAGGCAACCGTCACGCAGATGCTTTCGGAAATGCCTGATCCCCCGATGCGCGGCGCGCTGCGAACGCTTGTTCGAATCCTCGAGCGCAAAGGACATATCGCGCATCGGCAGGTTGGGCGGGAATTTATTTATCGGCCGACGCAGCCGCGGGGAAAAGCAGGGCGATCGGCGTTGGAGCGGGTGCTGGACGTTTTCTTCGGCGGATCGCTGGAGAATGCTGTCGCCGCCCACCTTAGCGATCCGCGCGTCACAAAACTCACGCAAGAAGAACTGAACCGACTCTCCAATCTCATCGAAAAAGCCAAGAAAAAAGGAGCCTGATATGGTTTCTCCATCCTATGCGGATTTTGCGCCGGCCATCGATCAGTTTTCGCAGGGCCTGCTGAATATATCTGTGCGAAGCATGGTGTTGTTGGGTCTGGTAAGCCTTGCGGTTGTGAGTATGCGCCGCGCCTCGGCAGCGAAGAGGCACTGGGTGTGGCTGATGGGATTTGTCGGCCTGCTGCTTTTGCCTTTGCTGTCGGCCGCCCTGCCGGGGTGGCGCATTTTGCCTCACTTCGGCTCGAACCCACTGGCAGCAAGCGCAACCAATACAATCGCCAGCACACCGACCTTGAACGCAGAGATGAATCTTCATCAGCCGGCGATATCGCAGGCATCACCGCAACGCGACCTTTCAACGACCAACCATGATGCGGGCAATTCCTATACAGCGTCAGCGCCTGCATCTGCCTCCGTGGTCGCGGCAAATGCGCGGGCGATTGCTCAGCCATCGCCCGTTGAACACCAGGCCACAGATTCAACCTTGCCTCGCCTGGCAGCGCTTCCCTGGAATTTCTGGCTTGTGTTGGCCTGGTTGGTTGGCAGCGTGATGGTTCTGGGGCATTTATTTCTTGGGCATCTCCGTCTCTGGCTGCTGCAACGCCGCTGCGTACGAATCAACGACGGCGAGTGGCATGAGCAAGTCAATCGGCTTCGCAAGATACTGAATGTGCGCCGCGAGGTGGAGTTGCTTTCCGTTCAAGGGGATGCGATGCCAATGACATGGGGCATTTGGCGTGCGAAATTGCTTCTGCCCGACGAAGCGGCCAGCTGGACAACCGAACAACGCCGGGATGTGCTGCTGCATGAACTCGGCCACGTGCGGCGGGCCGATTGTGCAACGCAGTTGCTCGTCCAGATTGCGTGCGCGTTGTATTGGTTCAATCCACTTGCGTGGTTTGCATGGAGTCGTGTTCAGGTTGAGAGAGAGCGCGCCTGTGACGATATCGTCCTTAACACCGGCACGATCGCTTCGACATATGCAGAGCATCTCCTGCAAAGCGCAACGGCGATGCGCGTGCTTCGGTTTGCGACACCGGCGCTGGCCATGGCACGGGCAGCGACGCTGGAATCGCGGCTGTGCACGATTCTCGATTCGAAGCGAAATCGCCGAGGTCTTTCGGGCAGTACCACGTGGATAACGCTTGCTCTGCTGCTGATCGCGCTGGTTCCGATGGCGGTGCTGCAAGCACAGGAGAATACTGCGACAGATTCTGGCCGGAGCGCACGATCGCTTGCTGGCGACGCGTCAAACACAGGGCCGGCGACACGTCCCGCTTCGTCGGGCGAAGGCAGGCGGTTCGCGAATCGCGGCATGTTCGGAGGTGGCGGGATGCCGGCTGCGGCGCAACCGGAAGTGGGCGAAGGTCCGACCTGTGCGTTTGGCGCTACGATCTATGATCTCCGCTTGCCTGCCGACAAGATCGGACAGATTGATCTGGATGCTCTCAATGCCGCCGCTGCCACGCCGGCTGGATTTGAGAAAGCGCTGGCTGAACTGGGGACGATGCGGCCATTGTATCACACCGATCAAACGGTGCGATTGGCATCAGACACGATCACCATTGGCACCCAGACCCCCATCGTCACTGCTTCGCGGACAGATGGCAGTGGCCATGCGAGCAACATCGTGTCGTACCAGGAGACCGGTGCACACTTCTCGATTGCCGGTAAGAGCAATGAGGCTGACAAGATTGAGTGCGACCTGAAAATCGAGCTGTCCACGATTTCCGCCAGCTCGGCAGAGATCGCGACGAGCGTGAAGGCGTCACTCTTTCGCACGTCCACGATGTTGCACAAGGGGATAGTTGTTGCAAAGAAGCCATTCGTCGTGCTTAGCGCCGATGCTGCCACCGCCGACGAAAACGGCAAAGCAGTTGTGTATATCGCGAGGGTTACCCTCGGCGAGCCGCAATGATGCTGAGGGGGCGGTTCGATTTGGTGGCGGCATTTTAAAATTTCACGGCCGCCGACCCGTTTGCGTTAAATGGTGAAACCAACTCAGCGGGATGGTCACATATTGAGTTCATAGATCGACATTCCAAACACTCCCTCCCGCTCGGGGTGTTTTTCATAGTGTTCGATTTGGCCGAGCCATTGGCCGTCGACGGAATCATCTCGCCGGAAGACGAGCAGGTACTTTGCTCTGGTGCGCGATAGGCGGGTGGCCCAGTTTTCGCGGGAATGATTTGTTGCCAGCGATGTTTGGCCGCGGTGGCGGCCTAGTGCGCGCTGAAATTCCATGCTGTGGATGGGGGGATTGTAAATGGCGAAGAGGATGACAGCGTCGTAATCGCCGTGGTCATCGAGGAAGTTCAAGCCGTTTGGGCCGCGTAGATCAAAGATTGTGCGGCTGGCCGATGCCCACGGCGTTGCCGGAGCGTGCTCCGCGAGCCATTGTTCGGCCATCTTCAGCCACTGCTGGTCGTTGTAACTGTTTGTAAAACCAACTAGTGCGATGTTCACGGGTGAATCCTATCCTCGCGGAATTAGATGGCCTGATTCTGATCATAACTCTCAAGACATTGCCTTCTGTCTTTTTCGTGCGATAATGATGCTTTGTTTTCCAGTGAAACCATCTAACTTCAAACTACACCCTAATTCCGGCAGCAGACTAAGGGGAAGCGGTGTCGTGGGATATAAATCAGCAGTTTTCGCCATCCATTAAAGAAAGTATTTCACAGTTGAGGAGGTTGGGCAATGTTGAAGAGCGTGCGACATAAACAATCCTTCAATGCAACCGACGATCAAGGACATTCGCACAAGCTCCACGTTTTCGTGGACATAATTGATGCAAGTACCCGTGATGATCCTCATGCAGAGGAAGAAGGTCTAAAAAGTATCCGAACGGGCGACGGCAGTGCCGTAAACTATCTTGAGAAAGGGAAGTACCAGATCGTTTCCACTGGGCAGATGCTGAGCTCCAACGACCCAAACGCACTCTGATTCAAAATTGCCAACTGCGCTGTCTATTCTTGTTTCTCACACGTTGGGACGGCTGCGAATTCCATCGCCCCGAGAATAAGAATAAACATGTGATTATTTCACACATCACAAATCCGCACCGCCTGCACCAGCGATGCTATTCGGTCCTCTCTTGCCGGAATGAATTCTTGCGCGACGTAGCCGTCATATTTCAGATCGACCAAGGCCTGCATGATCGCGGGGTAGTTTAATTCCTGCGTGTGGTCGATTTCATGTCTGCCGGGCACGCCGCCGGTGTGGATGTGGCCGATGTGCTGGATGTTGTCTCGCAGTGTTTGGATTACGTCGCCTTCCATGATTTGCATGTGATAAATGTCGTAGAGGAGTTTGCAGCGTTCCGATCCGACCGCCTTGCAAAGTGCAACGCCCCAACTCGTGCGATCGCACATGTAATCCTTGTGATCCAGTTTCGAATTCAGCAATTCGATGCACACTGTCACCTTTTTCCGCTCCGCCAGCGCCATCACCTGCTTCAATCCTTCCGCGCAATTGATCAAGCCCTTTTCATCCGACATAGGCGGCGCGCCCGGCCCCGCAGAGCGATTCCCCGAAAAACAAATCACATTCGGAAACCCTGCATCGCTGGTCTGTTCAATCAATCGCTTCAACTTCTCGATAATCGCCCCATGATTTTCCTTCCGGTTCAATCCCACCGGAATCGTCCCCGCTTGCGAGGTCATCGTGCAAATCAGCCCATGCTCCTTCAGCGGCCCCCATTGCTCCGGCGTGAGCAAATCAATCCCCGCCAGCCCCATCCTCGCCGCCGCCGGCGCCATCTCCTCCACCTTCATCCCGCGATAGCACCACAGGCAAACCGATTGCTTGATTCGATTCTTCATAAGAAAAAACTCGTGATAATTTCGTCAATACTATACATAGTCCCTCTTCACAAAGTTGAATGATCGAGACAAACGGAGAAGTCATGCGCCGATTTCTATGGATTCTCGCCTTTTTTATGATCAATCCAACCGCGTCATTTGTCACGGACGCGACAACTCAGCCAACGTTGTTGGAGCGATTTGCACGTCTGACTCCGCGGGTGTTTCGGGATCATGTTCGGCCGCAGTGGTTCGCGGGGGGGACGAAGTTCTGGTATCGCAATGATCTTTCCGATGGCCGGCGTGAATTTATTCTGGTGGATGCCGCGAAAGGGGAGCGGGGGCGGGCGTTTGATCAGGAGCGCGTGGCCGCCTGGCTTGCCAAAACGTTGGGGCGTGATGTTTCGGCGAATCGTCTTCCCGTCGATGGGCTGAGGTTTGATGATGATTTGGCGTGGGTGATTTTGCAGGGGAGGGGGCAGGCGTGGAAGCTGGATTTGAAGACGTATGAGTTGACGCCGCAGTCGGCGGAAGGCTTGGCCACGCCTGGGGATGCGTTGTCTGCGAGCATGCGTCCGCGTGCGAGCCGACGCACGGGGGATCCGACCACGATTACGTTTTTGAACCACACGGCGGAGCCGGTGGATGTGTTTTGGATGGATACGGAGGGGCATCGGCAACACTACGCGACGGTGGCGGCTGGGGCGTCTTGGGATTCAAATACGTATGAGGGGCATGTATGGCTGGTGACGGGGAAAGATGACAAAACGATGGGGGTTTTTGAGGCACGCGGGGATGCCTCAACGGCAGTGGTGGGCGATGCGCCGGCGACCCAGGCGAGTTCGCGGCCTGCCGCCAATCGAGGGCGCGGGCAAGGGAATGGCGGGGCGAACTCGCAAGACGGCCAATGGGCCGGTTTTGTGAGGGATCACAATCTTTTCATCCGTAACAGAGAAACCGGTGAGGAAGTTCAATTGAGCAAGGAGGGGAAGGCGGGGGACTCGTATTCGGCAGGGGAGATCTGG
>DATAPK010000166.1:0-1770 GCA_036265245.1 Tepidisphaeraceae bacterium
CCAAGTTCCTGCATCAAGATTTCCACTTCGGACAAAGTCATGGCCGGCCCGCCCGCGATCTGCACCAGCACGTGCGCCGCGTCGGCCAACATGCGGCCCTTGTCCATCAATGGATTCTTGAGCGCCTGCGTTAGTGCATCGTGAGCGCGATTGTCGGAGTCGGATTCGCCGAAGCCAAATAAGCAGCGGCCATTTTGGCTATGCAACGCCGACAAAACATCGTCGAAGCCGATGCGGATCAGTCCCGGGCGCTGAATCAAATTCACGATTGAGCGCACGCTCTGACTAATTGTAATATCGGCTACGGCAAAGGCCTGATGAATGCCCGCTTTCGGGGCGACCATGTCGCCCATCCGGTCGTTCTCGAAACAGATCACCGCGTTGGCGATTTCATTCAGGCTGGCCAGCGCTTCCTGCGCCTGCACGCCGCGACGTTTGCCCTCGAATGAAAATGGAAGCGTGGCAAACGCGATCACAAGTGAGCCGGCTTCGCGCGCCAGCTGGGCCACCACCGGTGCCGCGCCCGAACCGGTGCCGCCGCCGAGACCCGCACAAATGAAAATCATGCGTGCCCCAGTGAGTGACTGCCGGATCTCGTCGACCGATTCCATCGCCGCCTGGTGGCCAAGGTCGGGATCGCCGCCCGCACCAAGACCGCGGGTCATAGTGCGGCCCAGCTGCACCTTGTGCGCAGCCACGGAACTGGCAAGCGACTGCACATCCGTGTTGATCGCGACCAGATCGGCGCGCTCCAGCCCATCGAGCACGATGCGATCAAGCGCGTTCGAGCCGGCGCCCCCGACGCCGACAACCTTGATCGGAATAATTTCCTCTTCGCGTTCGGGCAAACTGTAATTCTTGCTGAGTTGAATCATGTTGTTAAATCTGTCATCTCATTCCGTTAAAAATTTTGCCGAAGATTTGCCGGATCCCGCGACGCGGCCGGTCGGCTTGGACGGCTTGCGCGTATTTGAGCAGGCCAATCGCTGTCGAAAATTGGGGGTTTTCAAAAGCTGAAGTGAGACCAGACATCGTCTGGGCGTGGGCCACATGCGCCGGCATATCAAAAATTTCTTCAGCCAGATGATCGATGCCGTTGAGGAGACTGCAGCCGCCGGTGATGAAAACTCCTGCGCCGGTGTAGTTGATGAAGGCTTCCTCCTCGAGTTTTCGCTTGAGCAGCTCGAAAATTTCCCGGAGGCGCAGATTAATAATGGTGTTCAGCGTCTCTCGCTCGACCTCTTTGCCGGCGAATCCCGAATCGTCCTTCAGCAAAATCGTTTCGCCAGGGAGACAATTGCCGAGAATCACACTCCCCTCCTCGGTCTTCAATTTCTCGGCGCGTGTCATTGGGATGCGCAATCCCATCGAGATATCGTTGGTAATATGATCCCCGCCAACCGCGAACACGCCGCCCTGCTTAACCGCGCCATCGGCATATAGAATGTAGTCAGTCGTCCCCCCACCCATGTCGATAACGAGCGCGCCGAGATCCTTTTGGTGCTGAGTAAGAACGACCTGGGCGGAAGCCAGCGCGCCGAATACGACGTCCTCCACATCGAGCGGCAGCTCTTTCACACAGCGGATCGTGTTTTGAATGCGGGTGCGCATGCCATGAATAATGTGAAAATCGGCTTCCAGTTTGTGCCCAAGCATTCCAATGGGATTGAGCACGCCGTCCTGTCCGTCAACGTGGTAGTGCTGGATAATCGAATGTAGAAACGCATTCTGCGCCGGAATGCTCACCTCGCGCGCGCTGATCTTCACATC
>DATAPK010000167.1:0-3826 GCA_036265245.1 Tepidisphaeraceae bacterium
AATTGATCGGCTCGATAATGCAAGGCCGCCGCGGCATCTGCCGTCCACCCAGCGCCGGATTGCCGGCGATATGCCCCGGGCCCACGATCGCGATGTGGTTCGCATCCTGCGCCGAAAGAAGCGCCCGATGCGCATCCACCCATCGTCCCTCCCAGCGGCCTTTGACGATCGGATAATCATCCAAATCCGGCGTGCCATTCAGATTCGCGCCTTTTTCCAGTCGCAACGTCGTATTCGATTTGATCGCGATGCTGCCGATGAAATAATCTCCCGCCGGCACGACGACTTCGCCGCCTCCTTTGGCCGCGCACTCATCCAGCGCTTTCTGAAACGCTGCCGTGTCCTTGGTCTTGCCGTCGCCGACCGCGCCAAGTGTGCGCACGTTCAACGCGGGCCGCGATTGCGCGCATCCAATTTGCCCGAGCGCGACAAACGCAAGTGTAATGATGAAACAGAATAGTCGACTGCGAACCATAGAATCCTCCAGCCCGGGTTTACTGCCCTGAAGTTTGAGTCGTCGGAAATTGATCGAACGCGCGATCGACCGATTTGCCAAGAAGAAACTTGTCGGCGAAGGCGAGCATCGCATCCCAATCACCCTGCACCATTCCGTGCGGACGGTCGGCCCAGCTTACACCCAGGCGATCGGTTGCGTTGAAAAGTGCATAAGCAGGTTGGGCCGCGAGCCACGATTGACGGACGCCGGTTTGATTGACGTTTTGGTCGTGATCTCCTTCCAGCGCGATGAATGGCCGCGGCGCGCACAGCGCGATGAACCAATGCTCGTCGAACGGCAGCTTGTCGGGCTGTCCCCAGAACTCATGCAGGTGCGGCGAGAACCAATTGGGATATTTCCGCATCATCTCGCTGAGCCCTTCCTTGCCGCCGCGCTCCGCGCCGCTGAAGCGATAAGCTGGCGTGCCCCCGCCGGAACTGGCGACCGGCGCGACCATCGCAATGCGATCATCAAACGCGCCGGCAACCAGCGCCGATTTCCCGGTGCGCGATACGCCCGAGACAATCAACTTGGTTTTATCGATCGAAGGATCGGTTTCCAGATAATCGACGATTCGCGAAACGCCCCACGCCCAGCCACGCAATAGGCCCCAGTCGTAACCAGGATACGTCGGATAAAATCGCGTCGTGCGAAACGCCCAACTTCCGTCGGCATTGCGAAGCGTCGTGTCTTCGCCGCAATCGGTGTTGTTGAATGTCACATAAGCAAAACCATGCGCCAGCGCCGGATTGCGCTTTGCGATTGCTTCCGGATCAGCGGGCCCGAACCCGAAGCCGCCGCCTCGCGCCGCGCGGGTTGTTGTTGGCTGCGTTGCCGCCCCAACCACCAGCAGCGCATCTTCGCTATGTCCCTGTGTCGGCCCTTGCGCCAGGTGCGGCAAAGGCGTCGCGCCGGGAGGCGATCCGCCGGGCGAAATCAACGCCGGAAAAGGCCCGCCTGTCGTCGGGGTGAAAATTCCAATATCCAAACTCAAACTTTCCTGCGGCCCGAACGTCAGATGCACCAGCCGATACTTCACCTTGCCGTCCATCACCAACTGCGATTTGATCTCCGCACCCTTCACATTCCCCGGCGGCGGCGGGGCGAGGCCGACGGCGTAATACTCAAGAATCTTTTTCATCTCCTCACGCCGCGCCTTCCATTGCTCCGGCGTCGTCACTTTCGTGCCGTCGTTCATCACCATCACGTCCGGCATTTCTTTTCGCACAGGCAGATCGTTTACGCCGGGCATGGTGCCCAGGGAAGTTTGGATTGGCGGCACGGGGATTTCGCGCGGGTCGGGCTGGGCGTTGGAGTTTGTGGCGAGAAGAAATGCGAATGCCAGAACGACGAGTGACGGGTTGAACCTTTTCACGATGAATCCTCCAGCCGCGACGAAACGGGGTGGGATTGTAGGGCGGGGCGGGCAGAACGGAAAGAAAGATCGCGGCGGCGACAGGGTTATCCGAGGATGGATTCCTGAATGCGGGAGTGTTCGCGTTTGCCGTCGCCGAGGATGGCGTCGGCGGTTTCTTTGCTGGCCAGTTCGCAGAAATCCAACCCGACGACAAGCAGGCCGTCGGCCAGGGGACGGCATTGCATCACGGTGCAGTAAACAAACAGAGGCGAATGCTGGCGTGGAAGGGCGATGACGACGCCGCTCTGGTTCGGGTTGAGGGCGACAGTTTGCAGGAGCCCGATGCCGGTGAGCGAGATATCTCGCGAGAGGGCGCTGAAAGATCGGGCGATTTTCGAGCCTTCGAAGAGATGGATGTTGATTTTCGCCGAGACTTCAATGCGCGCGGCGCGGCGTTTTTCGGAAGCGCTGATGTTGCCGCCGGGCCCTTTAAGGACGGCGATGACATCGGCGAAATCACGGATTCCAAGCTTCATTGTGACGTTCCCCGATATCCGGCAATCCAAAATCAATATCGACCGATGAGGCGAAACCATTGAAGTTCCCTGATTTTTGCTGAAGTCCGATAAAAATCACTTCAGCTTGGCGATGAGCGCATCAGCGAATTCGTTGGTGCCGGCGGAGCCTCCCAGGTCTTTGGTCAATGCTTTTCCTTCGGCGAGCGTTGCGTCGTAGGCGGTGCGGATGCGGGTGGCGATGGGTTCTTCGTGAAGGTGGTTGAGCATCATCACGCCGGACATGATGCAGGCCAGGGGATTGGCGATTCCCTTGCCGGCGATGTCGGGGGCGGAGCCGTGGACGGCTTCGAAGACGGCGGCGTCTTCGCCGATGTTGGAGCCGGGGACGACACCGAGGCCGCCGACGAGGCCGGCGCAGAGATCGCTGACGAGATCGCCGTAGAGATTTTCCATCAGCAGCACATCCAGTTTAGTTGGATCTTGTACTAACTTCATACAACCGGCGTCGATGATGAGCTCATCATATTCGATGTTGGGATATTCCTCTTCGTGAATCTTCCGGGCGCAGTCGAGGAAGAGGCCGTCGGAAAGCTTCATGATATTGGCTTTGTGGAAGACGGTGATTTTTTGGCGGTGGCGTTTGGTGGCGTAGCGGAAGGCGAAGCGTGCGATGCGCGTGCAGGCGGCCTCGGAGGCGACCTTCAGGCTGGTGACGACGCCGGGGACGATTTCGTTTTCGATGCCGCTGTACAAGCCTTCGGTGTTCTCGCGAACGATGACCATGTCGATGTTTTCGTAGCGTGTCTTCACGCCGGCTAGATTTCGGACGGGGCGGACGGCGGCGTAGAGGTTGAGCTTCTGGCGAAGCTGCACGTTGACGGATTTGAATCCCTTGCCGACGGGTGTGGTGACGGGGCCTTTGAGGGCGACCTTGTGCTGCTTGATGGCGGCGAGGGTTTTGGCGGGGAGGACATTGTCGAAGCCCTGATCGAGCGCGGTGGCGCCGGCGGGGACTTCGATCCAATCGGCGGAGAGTCCGGCGGCTTCGAGGACGCGTTTGGTGGCGGCGGTGACCTCGGGGCCGATGCCGTCGCCGGGGATCAATACGATGGTGTGCTTGGCCATGTGGAGCTACTTCCTTGGAAAACGGTAACTATATGGATAAGGATCGAGCGGGCAAAGGCGGGTGGCAATGGGTTCGTTTTGGCGGAGGTTAATGTTGGCGTGGCCGGGGGTTAGGCCGGATTTTGGGTTCGTTTGTTCAAATTGCGGTTTTGAATGTGGATTGTGGAATGTTGATTGTTGAAGGGGGTTGGGCATGGGGAGTAGCCACGAAGGCACGAAGGGACGAAGAGAGACACGAAGGAATAAGCAGATCATGATGGTTCCTCTATGTACTCGTCGGCGCTGCGCGGATTGGCGTGAAGGTGGGCGGGTTTCAAAAGATTTGGCGGG
>DATAPK010000168.1:0-6581 GCA_036265245.1 Tepidisphaeraceae bacterium
CCGCCTGTTTCGCACGACGGGCGTGGAAATCGACGCAATTCGTAAGGAACTCAACGATTCCAACGCGCAGCAACTGCTGAAGGATTCTGATTTGGCGATCGACACCTTCGACAACTCCGCTTCACGCCAGTTGGTGCAGCAGGCGACGCGCGCGCTGAAGATTCCCTGTCTCCAGGTGGGTCTGAATGCGGATTACGGCGAGGCGATCTGGGATGAGCGATACCGCGTGCCGCGCGACGTCGCCGGCGACGTATGCGATTATCCGCTGGCGCGGAATCTCGTGATGATGACCGTCGCGGCCGCCTCGGAGATCATCCTGCGTTTCTTCGATAGCGGCGCACGAGAGGATTGGTCGATCACGCTTGCCGACTTTGCGATCCGCCGGTGCGACGGATCGTAAAGCGGCGGCGCGCATTCATTTGGCAGAAGGTTCCGTTGTTTCACCAGGCAGGTTATCGCTGATGTACTTTGCATCGGCGGCTGGCACTGCTTTTCCCTTGTCCGAAAGCAGATCGAGAAACGGACTGTTCTTAAACGCCTTCAATCCCGAGACGATGGAGGAAGCTACTATCTCCGCGCCGGGCAAGTAAGTGTGATTGTGATCGCTATATAATTGATTCACCGCCTCGCGTCCCATCTTTTCGTATTCATCGGCACAGAAGTTGGTGAGATCGAAGACCGGGATGTGAAGCTTCTCGCCGATCTCTTTCGTCCACTGGGTATATTTTCCGCCGCCCGTTCCGCGTTCAATTTTGTCCGCCTTTAGATCGTAATCGTCGGGCAGCGCGCCTGCCGGGGTTGCGTCGATGAACTTGGCCTTGGGATTCGTCCAGATATTTCGCGTGGTGACGGTCAAAAGATAAACGTGTGCTCCTTTGGCCTGCGCGTCGGTTGCCATTTTGGACATATACCAGCCGTAAGTGTGTTCTTCCTGCCCGGTGCGACCCTGGCGCGTTTCATCACCCGTGCCGCCAAGCGTGGTGCCGTCGTTGATGCCAAAAACCAGCAACACATAATCGCCGGCGTTGATCTTCGGCAAGACGCGCGGCCAGTCGCCATTGTAATACGTCAAACTCGATCGCCCGGCGTGGCCGACATTGTTGACCGTCGCCTTGGCGGGATCGAAAAATTCTGCGATCGGCGTTCCCCAGCCGGCAACAGGGTCGCCATTTTTTCCTTTGCCCGAATTCTTGGAAGTCGAATCCCCGCAGACAAAAATCAGCGGCTTGCCCGCCTGCGTCGTCGCGCTCGAAGCGCTGCCATCGGCAGCCAAGGCATCGAGCGGGCTGAGCAGAAGCATCGTCGCGAAAAGAATTCCAATCCGAGAAGCACGCATGAAACCTCCGCAAAATAATCGATCCATTAGTCTGGACGATTATTTCAGGAAATTCAAACTTCGGATAAACCAAACCATTCCCCACCATCGATTGATGAGCCGTCCGTCATGCGCAATCACTCGCCGAATCGCTCGCCGCATGGCGCGGGCAAGCTCGCGCTGCGACGACCATTTGGGCATTTGCCCAGCAGCGGCGGCGATTTGGTGGCGTGCGGCCTTGGAATTTTCGCCCGAGGCCACGCCTGCAGGATTGCAAAGCTGGAGCAGCGCCTGGCCGAGTTTGTTGATGAGCGGATAATACCAATCCAATTTCGCCAGATCGATGTTGGCCAATTGTGTCGTGTAGGGGCCTTTGTATCCGCTGATCGCTTCATCGAACGCCAGCCAGACAATGTGCTTGGGAGTTGTGGCATCCGGCCTAAGCGTGGTGGCGAATCGACCCACGTTCACCGCCTCCTGGTCCTTACCGAGGCGGCGAAGGGCGCCGACCAGATTGATGAGTATCCACGGCTCGGCGTCTTTGCGTTGGGCCCAGTCGTTCAACCATCGAATGCAGCGGCGGGATTTTCCGTTGAAGAAGAGCGCATATCCAATCCCGCCCCAGACGCGCGTGTGTTTGCGCAGCGCCGCCCGCCGGTTTCGGATCAGGCTGTTGATGCGCCGGATATGCTTCGCCTTGGCCAAGCCGTGGATATAGGAAGAGGCAGCGGCGTTCCACTGCGGCGTTTCTTCCTCGAACAAATCCATGATCGCCAGGCACTTGGTCCATTGTTTGGTGTAACCCATCCAATGGCTCCATACTTCGACTACGTATGGCCGAATGTTCCGATCCTTGAATACAACGGTCTCGCATTCCTGATTGATGGCACTGCGCATTCCCGCGTTGGACATCGCGGAGACCGCCTCGGTCAGAAGCTGCTCATCATCCTTCAACATGAAGCATAATTTGCCGAAGGCTTCTCTTGCGCGGTTGGTTTCACCGCGTGCGGCTGCGAGCATCACCACCCGGCTTGTATAAAATTCGGGCGCAGTGTGTTGCTTCATCAGCTTCAGCGTGTTTTGCGCATCGTCAAATTCCTTGTCCTGAATTTGCATGCCGAAAACCTTATTGAGCGCATACGTATTGTCCGGCGAGACGCTCAGTGCATGCAGCATGGTGGCCTTGGCGCCGCCGCGGTCTTTTGCGCGAAGCTGCGCCTCGGCCAGATGATTCTGCGCCAGCGGATCATGCGGAAACGCTTCCATCATCTCGCGGGCACAAACCAGATAATCCCGCGAGCTTTGCTCTAGAGACAGCCAATAAACCAATTGCCGCCAGCCCCAGTGATACCCATTGTTTTCCTGAACAAGCTTTTGCATCTGCTCGATGGCGAGTTTGCGATCCCCCTGTTGCGCGTGAATCCATGCGCGGCGGCCGCGCAAATCGACGGGGGCGTGGCCTTCAAATTCCGCGGGGTCGCAAGCCTTAATCGCCTCGTCCACGTGCTTGTGTTCCAGCAGCAGGCAAGCCTTCAGATCGTGCGCCTCGCTGTTGTGCGGCGCACGCGCGATGGCGGCGTTGCAGGCTTCGATCCGCTCCGTCATCGTGTCCGGCCCATCGAGCACGCGCGCCAGAACCAGCCACGCAACCGCCTCTCCCGGGCGGCGCTTGCAAACATCGCGGGCAAACTCAACCAGATCTGCCTGCCCATTCGTCTGCGTCGCCCAGAATTTGAGTGAATCCCATCCGGAATTCAGCCACGGATTCAGCAGCACGGCTTGCTTGCATCGACTGATCGCCTCAGCCTGCTTATCGATATTCCAAAGCAATCGCGCCAGCGATTCATGATTCTCCGCGGTGAGCGGATCGCGCGCAATCGCGCGTTCCAGCACCGCCTGCGCCTTGGCGATGTCGCCAGCATTTTGCAGCGCCTGCGACAGCCGTCGCGCCGCCGCCGACCAGTCCGGCGAAAGCTGCAGGCAATGATTCAGCGCATCAATTTGCCCCGCGCGATCCGCCCGCAAGCTGCAAACGTGCCCAAGATCAAACCACGCGCGCGGCAAGAGCGGAAAGCGATCGACCGCCTGCTTCGCCATCGACAGCGCCTCGTCAAGCTGGTTGATCTCCGTCAGATAGATGGTGATCGCCGACCAGGCGTGCCACAGATCGGGCCGCGCCGCCAGCGCCTCTCGCAACGAAGCCAGCAGATCATCAGGCTCCAGCACCGACGATGCCAATTGACGAAAAGCGATCAAACCCTCGCCAAAGATCACCTGTCGCACCAATTCCTGGCGGATGAACGCAATGGCCTCGCGCTGGCCTGCGATATCGGAATACGATTCGAATAAAGAATACATGCCCGCCGTGAAATCGATGGAGATTTCAATCGCCCGGCGAAACGCCGCCCGCGCTTCATCGATGCGCTTCAGGCTGCGCAGCGCTTGTCCCGCCGCGTTATGCGCATTGGCGGCATCGGGCGCCAGCGCGAGCGCCGCATTGGCTTGCTTCAACGCCTCTTCGGGTTCTCCCAGGCGCGTCAGGCAAAGTGCAAGCTCAACTCTTGCCCACACATTGCCCGGCCTCTGCTCGACCAATTCGCGTGCCACCGGCGTCACCGCGGCCGCCCCCAGTGATCGCAACCAGGTGATGCGCGTCTGCTGCAGGCTTATGCTGTGCGGAAATCGCTCGTGAACCTCCGCCAGATGCCGGGCCGCCGCATCCGGCGATTGCGTTTCGGCAATAAGCTGCGCCACCGCGTTGTTTGCATCGTTCGCCAGTGGCTCGGCGCTCAATACTTCCCGCCACAGTTCCAGCGCCTTGGCCAAATCTCCCTCATACGATGCAATTTCCGCGGCGCGCCGAAGCCACGCGTTGTGATGTGTCTTGCCGGCCGCGGCGTCGAGAAGGGCGTGGGCCTTGAGAAGATTCCCGCGTCGCCCGTGCGCGCTGGCGGCATATAAAAGCAGATTCCCGTCATCCGGCCGCAACCCCTGGGCCTGCTCCAGCACCACCAGCGCCTCAGGCACACGGTCGAGCAATTCCAGCGCCCAAAACAACGTACACCCTGGCTGACTCGATCGTTTCCCCAGCCGCTGAAAACGCCGCTCCAGCATCGCCAGCGCCAGCTTGGTCTGCCGCAGATGCCGGCTCGCATTGAAATAAGTTTGCGCCCCCGTCTCATTCGTTTCGCCGGCACACGCACAAAGCCGATAAAGCGCCGTCGCCTCCTCGCGTTTCTGCCGTCCCCACAGCGCGTTGGCCATCGCATAAAGCCCTGCCGGATCGGTTGGCCGGAGACGCAATTGCTTTCGCAGCAGCCGCAAGACGCGATCGTCATCGCCAAAATCCTGCCGCAGTTCGTTCGCGTAATATTGCAGGAAAATCGGGTCGCTATTTTGTGTATCGCAAAGCTTCTGCAGAATCGGCAATGCAAGATCGCGGCGTTCCAGTGATTGCAGGACATGAATCTTTGCAAACAGCAACGGCTGATCGTCCGGATACAACGAAAGCAGCCCCTCGATCGCCTCTAAAATATCTGCGGGGTCGCTGTCATAAGCGCCCAGCGCACGGCGAGCGTGATGTGCCAGCCGATGCCCCGGCACCGCCGCAGTTAGCTTGCTATACGCATCTTCCGCCGCGGCGCGCTCGTGCCGCGACAACGCCGCTTCCATCTCGTGAAGCAGATCGAATAATTCTGAATCGGGAAGCGGCAAATCCTTCAGCCGGTGCGCTTCAGGCTCCGGCACCATCACCATGCCGCGCGGTCCGCTGGCGGCGTTGTGTTTGAGCAGCAGGTCGAATGAAAATTCCGTGATGTAATATTGATATGGATCGCGGCAGAGCAATGTGCCGCGCATCTTGTCGTATCCGATGACGGCCTGAAGATGACCGCTGGTGACTTGCACCGTCGCCAGCGTGAACGGCAGGCCGCGATCGATCAGCGCAACCGCCGCCTCCCACGTGATCGTAAATTCCCGCGTTAACCAGCCGTTGGATTGTGCCCAATTACGCTGGCTGTAGGACGGCGTGCCGTCGTAACAGATCGCATCCACCACGGCGAGATGATCGGCCTCCCGTTTCCAGAATTGGCCGATGGCCGACATCGTCGCCGGCGCGCAGGTCATGTGATGCTGCCGCACAAAAGGAAACTCAAGCAGCACGCGCTGCGCCGGTTGCCCGCTCTCGACATGCTGGCGCAGCTTCTCGGCAACCTTGCGCATGAATTCATGATCCGCCTGCTCTGCGAATGTGATGGCCTCACTGAAATTGCCGTCGTGATAAGCGATGTTGGATCTCACCCACGCAAGCCCCTGCTGAAATTGCTTCTCGCGGATCGGGCAAAAATCATTGATCCGGGTGAGTGTCTCGAGCGCGTCGCGATGCCGGTGCAAATGATCCTGCAGCGACGCCAGTTGTTGAAGCAACGAGGCGCTTTCGATGCGATGGCTGGCTTCCTGGAGCAATGCCAGCGCCTCTTCATCGCGATCCAGGATTTGCAGCAGATGCGCCTCCGCCTGCACGCCGGAACGAAACCACGGTTGGATTTCATACGATCGCCGGGTGGCAGCCAACGCCTCTTCATAGCGATCCTGACATTCGAGCATTCTGCCGCGCTCGATGCAGATCCATGCCCGGCCCGGCGCCAATCGCTCGGCGGTGGAGATCAGGTCGTCAGCCGAATCGAAATCACGATAGATCGCGGCCAGATTTCCTTGAAACGCCAGCCAGTCCGCGCGGGTCTCATTCGCAGCGTCCGGCAGCTCGCCGATTTTTCGACAAAACGCGATCGCCGCCAGCGGCCCCCGGCGCTCGGACAACGCCCGCGCAAAGTAATAGGCCGCTTCAGGATCGGCCGGGTCTTCGCGGAAAGCGCGGACATGAAGCACCTGCCCCAGACGTGGCGCACCCAGATTCATCATCATTCGCCCGCCCATAATGCGAGCCGCAGTCCCGCGCCATTGTGAAACCGGCGCCGTCTGCTCCCCCATCCGATAAGCCTGGAGGATTAGCCCCTTGTCATATAAATCTGTTATGGCTTGAAGTACCGACGCCCCGGGCACGGATTCCGCGAGATTTCTTGGCCGACTCACCTGGTGCATGAACGCCCTAATCCAATTAACAACAACTATGATCCAACAGAGCGAACAAAACCAGAGACCTTATATTAAAGGTATCCACCACTCCATATTTCGGATGATTACAGCCATCACACTAGATTTTCAGGCACCGAAATCCGGAGGTATTGTTCTGTCTCGCAACAACAAT
>DATAPK010000169.1:0-8567 GCA_036265245.1 Tepidisphaeraceae bacterium
CGACGGGCTTCATGCCGAACTTCTCTCCGGTGATCTTCCCGCCGGACATCAGGTTGATCGAAAACCCAAACGTCTTCGGCGTCGTCGCAGCAAACCCGCTTCGCACCTGCACGCGAATCGTGTATTTCCCCGGCTTGAGTGTCAGCGTGAATGCGCCGGAACTGTTGGTCGTTGTAAACGTTTCGCCCGGGTCATACTGCGAATCATTGTTCGAATCGACATAGACCATCCATCCCGACAGACCCGTCTCCGTGCTGCCGGATTGGATTCCATTGCCATTGGTATCTTTGAAAACCGACCCGCTGACAGTCCCGTTGGCGGCCGCGCTTGGATTGGTCAGTACGAACGAAAAGTTGTCGGCATATGCATCATTGTAAACGCCGTCAAGCCGCTCAAAAAAGACCCCAATTCGTACGTTACGCGTGCCGGTGGGAAGGACGTCGGTGACAGACTTCGAGATCAGTTTTGTGTCATTACCGCGATCCGCCGCCGTCACCGGGCCGATGATTGCCGGAGATTTGGCATTGATAGCATGGCCAGAAGAGTCTAGAAATAATGTTTGCACGGTGACATGGTCCTGGTCTGTGCCAAACCCACCCAGCCAGCCGGAAAGGGTGAAATGGATCTTTTTAGCATCAATGGCAGTCGCCTGACTCGATACATTGATTAGCTGGATCATGGCGCTGTTGCCGTTCGGCCCGCCCGCAAAGAAATTTTTGCCGCGATTGCTCGGCCCAGGCGTCGAACTGGTGGGGAAGCCGCCACTGGCCCCATATTTAACGGCGGTTATGTTGCCATCGTTTTTAGTCCATCCAGGTAATGCGAACGCGTCGGTCGAGTTGGACGCCGCGCTGCCGGCTTCGGCTCCCGGATTGACAATCAGGTTTGCCCCAAGTGCTGCCGCAAAGAGTTGGCGCCCTTCTAGGGGTTCAAAGAGTGCCGTATTTCGACGCAAGGCGCGCAGTGTCTTACCCATGAGCTGTCTCCCGAAATAAATGATTGAGTGCCCAGCGGCACGGGCGAACGCCCATGCTTTTTAATTCCTCACGCCAAGCCTCGAAGTGACTTACCTGGACGCCGGATTATAGCAATAATTCTCAAGTCCATGCATTCATTTTATTTCCATATTTTGCCGGCCAGCCTTCATTTTCGCTTTACGTTCAGGGGAGCAAAGGTCATTCATGGATTGTTCGATATGTGATGAAATATCAGGAGATTCCTCTCGACTTCCCTGGAACGCCAATAGACCATTTATCATGCGGATCAACACCCGATCGGACCAACTGTGACCAACACCGCATCCCCAACCAGTTTGCAAAACCGCTTTCTGCTGCTGCTGTTTATCGCCTTCCTTTGCGTCATCGACTGGCGAGGGAGCGGGGCCATGACAATGCCCGCTTTAGTCCTCGGCCTGCCGTTGGTCATCGGATTTGCCAGTCTCTATACCGTCCACCTGATGTTGATTCTGATCGCGATGTATCTGGCGGCGCGATTCACGCCTTGGTCGGACTCGCTCATTGGCATCAAAACCAGCGGCGTTATTTTCTATTTTTATATTGTGCTGTTGATCGCGCCGTTACGTCGAACGCTCACCTGGGTTCGCCCGGGAAAATTAAGCCGGGGAATGTTGATCTGGATGCTGGCCATCGCGGTGATTGCGTCGCTGACGATGGTGGCATGGGATCATTTCATGATTGCCAATTCCCAGGCCCACGTACCGGCGGCGCCGCCGGCGAGCCTCAAGCGGTTTACGCTGGGTTATATGATCGCCTTCGCGCTCCTCAACGCGCTGGCAGAAGAAATCATCTGGCGTGGCGTGATGATGACGGCTCTTGAATCCGCCTTCGGCGCAGGCCTGTTCGCGCTACTCCTGCAAGGAATGCAATTCGGCCTCGCCCACTACCGCGGCGGATTCCCCAGTGGTTGGCTCGGCGCTTTCCTGGCGTCGTTGTTCGGCATCGCGATGGGCCTGCTCCGCCGGCGTACGAACGGGATGCTGGTTCCCTGGTGCGCGCACGCGGCGGTGGACTTTGCGATCATTTGTTTGATCGTCCATCGGGCGGGATTATAAAAGTTCTGGAGGGAATTTTTGATCCAAGACATTCAGAAGAGCTGCCGGGAGTAGTGATCAGCGCCGCCTGGAAAAAATCTTCCGTTGCCAAAAATCATCGGGTTCTGCCATGCTGACTTGCGACGGCGGTGCACATTATGGCGGCGAAGAAACAACAAAACGACGAGGAGCATGAGCAGGCTGACTCGGTGGAACGAGCGGCCCCAAGCGGCAAGGTGGTACACGATGCAATTCTCAAGGAAGGAAGCGAAGAGGTTGAGCGGCCGACGGCGGCATTGTTCTGGTCGGGGCTGGCGGCAGGATTGTCGATGGGATTTTCGCTGGTCGCTCAGGGATTGCTGCAAATTTATCTTCCCGATGCTCATTGGCGGCCGTTAATCGTGAAGCTTGGATATTCTGTCGGATTTGTGTTTGTGGTTCTTGGGCGACAGCAGCTTTTTACTGAAAACACGCTGACGGCAGTGCTGCCGGTTTTGGATCGACGTGATTTGTCCACGTTAAAGAATATGTTTCGTCTTTGGGGCATTGTGCTGCTGGCGAATTGGCTTGGGGCGCTGGCGTTTGGGTGGGCATCACAAACGGCGGCGTTTAGCGAAGAGGTTCGCCAGGCGTTTTCGGGTTTCGGAAGGGAAGCGCTTTCTGAAGGTTTTGGCCTGACCCTTTGGCGAGCGGTCTTTGCGGGTTGGCTGATTGCCTTGATGGTCTGGCTCCTGCCGTTCGCGGAAACGGCTCGCGTGGGCGTGATCGTCATGGTCACCTATCTCATTGGCCTCGGGCACTTCGGTCATATCGTGGCTGGATCGGTCGATGTTTTTTCGCTCGCCTTTTCCGGCGGAGCAGGGTGGGGCCAGGTTGTCGGGCACTTCCTCGTGCCGGTACTGCTGGGCAATATCCTGGGTGGGTTGACGATGGTGACGGCGCTGAATTACGGGCAGGTGGCGGCAGGGAAATAATGGCTCGTGGGTCTCGCTTATGTGACGCCAGCATCGTTGGCAGTAGTAGGCTTCTTTGCGGACGTATTCCCTTCCTGAACGGACCGCGATCATTCTCAGTATGACAACCTTTGCTTTTGCATCGCCGCGGACAATAGGGAAACTGTTTATCGCGGTTGTGTTGTCGAACTCCGCCGGATGACATTCTCGCCTTCTTTCGCCTCCACAGTCATTCCATCCAACTTCAAATCCGGCGCGTTCACGATCGTCAGGCCATGCTGCGCCGAGATCGACACATTCTCAAACTTGATGTTTTCGAGCGGGCTGTTGGGCAGGGCGGCGATGGTGCCGCCGAGCAGGCCGCCGTTGGCGGTGAAGTTGCGGTAGGTGATGTTGCGGACGTGAGGCGTGCCGAGATCGCTGGGAACGGTCGTGGCGAGTTTGGGATCGACGAATTTTTTCCAGTCGTCGCCGCCCCAGGTGAGGTTGATTTCGATGGGCGTGCGGCATTCGGTGGCGGTGATGTCTTCGTAGGTGATGTTCTCGACGACGCCGCCTCGGCCGGGCATGGATTTAATGCGGGCGGCTTCGGTTGTGCCGTGGAACGTGCAGCGGCGAACGATGACGTTGCGGATCGAGCCGGCGGTTTCCGAGCCCATCGAGATGCCGTCGCCGGCGCCGATGGTGCAGTCGCTGATGGTGATATTCTCAGAAGGGATGTTGACGCGCAGGCCGTCGGCGTCGCGGCCGGCTTTAACGCAGATGTCGTCGTCGTTGCAGGCAACATCACAGCGGGAGATGCGCACATCGCTCGAAGAGTCGATGTCAATGCCGTCGGAACTCGGCGAGCGGGCGGGGGCGCGGATGGTAAGGCCGTCGATATCGACATTTTGGCTATAAAGAATGTGAAGGCACCAGAAAGGGGGATTGGCAAGATAGAGGCCTGTGACGCGCACGTTTTGGCAACGCGTGAAGCAGATTAGGCGAGGGCGGAGGACGATGAAGTCGGCGCCGCGGCCGTTGGCGCGAACGATTTTCCCGAAGAGATCCCACCAGTGTTTGCCTGCGCCGTCGATCGTGCCGGCGCCGACGACCGCCACATCGACGCAATCGATCGCGTTGACGAGAGCGGCTGGGTGCTTCATTTCGAGCCCGGCAACGCGGGTATCGATGATCGGATAGTCGGACTCGTCGTCGCTGCCTTGGAGAAGGGCGTCTTTTTCGATTCGCAGCGTGACGTGGCTTTTGAGAAAGAGAGAGCCACAGAGATAAGCCCCGGCGGGCAAGCTGACAACGCCGCCGCCTGATGCGGCGCATTGGTCAATGGCCTTTTGGATTGCGGCGGTATCCTTGGTTTTTCCGTCAGCCGTCGCGCCGGTGGTTTTGACGTCGAAAACAGGTTGAGAAGTGGGGGCCGCGGGGGAAGTCGTGGTCGTGGCGGGTTCGGCGGCGACACAACAGAGGAGAGCGGCGATCAGCAGGGGGATTTCGATTCTCCTTCGCATGGCGGCACACACTACCGTAAGGGTGATGAAGCGTCGATTCTGAGCCCGTGAGATATCGTTCCGTCAGAGATAGAAGTTGCCCGGGCGAGGCAAGTTGCAGTGAATTGTCGGATTATGCCAGGGCCGGAAGGTCCGATTTCATAGCGTGGCGAGGGTGTTTTGGGTTCGCTGTAAAAACGCAAGTGGTGTATACCGAAGAGATGATTCATCGAGCCGTTGTTCTTGCATACATCGGCACTTCCGTCATGAGAATTATGGCAGGGGGGTGACGTGAAATCGAAATTGGATAGTGTAAGAACACAATGAAAATCGCTTGTTTTCCCTTTTCCGTCCTGTAGGCTAAATTTCAAGCGGAGAGCGTTGGAGATATCGACTTCCCGATCAAGGGTTCGTTCTCGTTGGCCTGTTGTATCAATCGGATAGCTGCACGGGTCATATAGGCGGATTCGGGAGATACCCCCATCACTCTGACGATGTCAATTCATCGTCATCCATCTCAGCCAAAACCAAGACGCAATCGCGTCACTACGGAGGTTGGAAATGTCCAGCAAGCGTAATGCAAAGCTTTTAAAGGCAGTGTTGTCGGCGGCCCCTTTCGCGTGCGGTTTCATGGCGATGCCTGCCGGTGCGCAAAATATGACTTATGCTTTCACGCCCGCCCCAGGCACATTCGCCTGGAGCAGCGGCACGGGCTGGACTCCTTCGGCTCCGGCCAGTGGTATTAATACGGCGCTGCTGTTTACTGACAACGCCACCAGCTTTGCCAGCGGGCTGAACACCACTTCGGTCAATGATCTGGCCGGGTTTCAATTGAATGAGCTTGATCTCACCGGAACTGGCCCGGCTGCTGCGCCGACGGCGGTGATCAACATCACGGGCAACGATTTGACGTTCGTTAATAACGGGACAAGCGATCCGATTATCAATCTGCTTGCCGCCAACGGGTCGCAAGGGCTGACGTATAACGTGAGCAATAACCTCACGCTGAACAACAATCTCACTGTACAGGGCGGGGCGAGTGCGACGTATAATTTCACGGGCAATATTGTCGGCACGGCCGGCTTGACCAAGATGAACGGCAGCACGCTCGTGCTCAAGGGGACCAATACTTATGCCGGCAGCACCACGATAAGCGGTGGGACGCTTCGCGCGACGCAGGCCTCGGCGCTTGATGGTTTCAATTCGGTCGGGTCAGTGACCGTGAATAGTGCTGCGACCCTGAGTGTGGTTGGTGGCGGGAACGGGTGGAGTTCAGCACAGATCGATACTCTCCTTGCCAGCGCTATTTTCACTACGGGCTCCAATTTCGCGATTCATGTCGATCCCAGCAATAGCTTTAGCTACGGCTCGAATATCTCTCAGCCAACTGGGTTTGTGAAAAGCGGCAACGGCATTTTGACACTGAGCGGCAACAACACGTTTACCGGCGGCGCAACGTTGAGCGGTGGCCAGCTCAATGTGAACAGCGCGACGGCTCTTGGCGGCGGCCCGTTCACAGTAGCGGCGGCGGGTTCGATTGATAACACCACTTCCGGGGCGATTACACTCACTAACAATAATGCGATCACTCTGAACAACAATCTGACGTTTGTCGGGACTAAAGATCTGAACTTTGGGCCCACCAGCGTGGTTACATTCAACGCGCCCAGAACAATCATTGTGCGAGGTGGGACTCTGTCGGTCGGCTCGCTCAGCAATGCCGGGAGCGCCAGTGGCAGCTTGACCAAGCAAGGCGGCGGGACGTTGGCTGTTACAGGCAATACAGCGGCCGGTGCTTACATTGATACAACCGTTAGTGGCGGCGTTTTGGCGATGGGTTCGGTGAGCTTGCTGGGCTCGGGGGATTTGACGCTCAGTGGCGGCGACCTGAATATTTCCAGTGCCGCGGGTGCCGGAAGAGCAATCTCCTCTGGTCCTTTGATTGACGGCTCGGGGCGTGACACAATTACATTGGCGCCGGCTGCCGGAGGATCGGTTACGCTGACTGCTTCTAGTCTTGGAAACCGGGGAAATTACGCGACCGAGCTTTATCGCGGAACCAATCTTGGCACGGCGGCGCCGGGCGCCAACGTGTCGAATATTTTCTTCACAAGTGCGCCGACAGTAAACCAAGGAGGAGGCGGGACATTTTCAGGGGCGAATTCGTTTGCGGCCGTTGACGGCGTTGGGGCCTTGAACGGACCGGGAGCCGCAGTTTTGCGCGGCGCACTGATTGATACGACTGCGACCGGAAACGGAACCTCTTTCGCCACATACGATTCAACCGTCGGTATTCGCGCCTTAAAGCCGAGCGAGCAAATCAGCACGGTGACTACCAACGACAACGTCAGACTGAATCTCGCCGCGGGCACGACTTCATTTGTCGGCGCAGTATTGAATACGCTTCAGCTCGACAATACGTCAGGCTCGGCGGCCGTTGCGACCTTTAGCGGGGCTGCAGGCTCATTTGCTCCTGCGAATGGGATCCTGTTCACAGGAAGTTCGCCGATTACCTTAAGCACTCAAAACGTCCTGACGTTTGGAACAGGGATATCCACTCCCAACGATGTAGTGATCCTGTCGACGAATTCGGCTGGAGCCACCGTGGGCAATATGATGGTTGCCACGGTGGCGTTTAACCGAGGATACACGCTGGGCGGGCCAGGCCTTCTCACGGTGGGAGGCCTTGGTGGTGTTGCCACCAATGGTGCTGTAACGATTACGGGGCCAGGCACCGTTACGTTTAACGGGGCGACGTCGACTTCTTCAGGCGGCATCGTTGTCGCGGGCGGCACACTCAAACTAGGCTCCAGCTTTTCGATTTCTAATACCAACAGTCAGCGAGACTTCGCCGTGGGCGCTGGGGCGACGTTTGATTTGAACGGCTTCACCATGACCGCCGGCAATGCCTATGAGGCGCTCGATAACTTCAATGGTGCGGGCGGTATTGTGACTAACAGCAGCGCGAACGCCGCGACTTTGACTCTGAGCCACTTCCAGGATATTGGCACCAATCGAACCTTTAGCGGCAACATTACCGGCAACCTTAATTTCGTTTTGAATACGATTGCCGGTGTAACCGGCACTCAAACCCTGGCGAATACCAGCAGCTATACCGGTTTCACAACGGTCTCATCAGGCACTCTGGTGCTTGGCATTAACAATGCATTGCCGGGCACGACGACTTTGTCGGTGAACGGTGGCGGAACGACTTCTGCCGTGCTCGAAATGGGTGGATTTAGTCAGTTGGTTGATACTTTGTCAGGCACTATTGCTGCCGGTGCAACTGGTATTGGCACGATTCAAAATGGATCGGTTAATACGACCAGCACCTTGACAATCGGTGGCAGCGGCGTGGGTACGTTTGCAGGAGCCATCGTTGACAATCAAGGCGTCGGCGGCACCGTCGCCGTCGTTCGATCGGGCACCGGTGAAACGAATCTCGACGGTACTGGCAGCTACACCGGTGGCACGACCGTGAGCGGTGGCTTGTTCCGCGTGAATGGGCTGCTAAGCAGTGCCGCCAATAGCGTGACTGTTAATGGCGGAACATTGGGCGGAAAAGGAACGATCACTGGGCCTGTCGCTGTTACATCATCCGGTCACATTGCACCGGGAGCAGGGGTGGGAACGTTAACCCTCAAGAGCACGCTCTCGCTGGCCAGTGGAAGCCACCTTGACTATGAATTGGTTGCGCCTGGAAACAATGACGTCATTGACGTCAGCAATGCTTCCAACGCCTTCACACTTAACGGCGGTGTCTTTAATTTGCTGACGCCCGGTGGTGTCACTCCCTTCTCCGATCCGGGTACATACCAGTTGATTAAATTTGCGGGAGCCATCCAGGGAACTGGCTTGGACAGCTCTTGGACGACGGTCAGTCCAACTAATGCCCACGTGCTGGACCCGCAGCTCTTCAAGAGCTATGCGTTCGGCAGCAGCGGTGGTTTCCTGACGTTGACCATCAACTCAACAACCACGACTGGAACCTGGACGGGAAGTGCAAGCAACAGCTGGGGCAGCGGCGCCACCAACGCCAACTGGAACAATTCCGTCACTCCGGGAGCGCCCGGCGATACT
>DATAPK010000170.1:0-4493 GCA_036265245.1 Tepidisphaeraceae bacterium
CTGGCGTCGCGGCTACAGTTTCAAATAGTTTGCCGGTGGATAGTTGATAGTGACTGGTGGCCTGTTG
The DNA here is from genome assembly GCA_036265245.1 of Tepidisphaeraceae bacterium. Classification (GTDB taxonomy): domain Bacteria; phylum Planctomycetota; class Phycisphaerae; order Tepidisphaerales; family Tepidisphaeraceae; genus DATAPK01. The sequence goes on from DATAPK010000170.1 coordinate 68, forward strand.
GTTTTCCAACGATCTGCCATCTACTTTCAACTATCCACTTTCCTTTTCGCCTCCAATTGGCCGATAACCAATAGGTATGTCCATGCCTCGGCGATGGCTTTTGATGTCTTTGCTGTTTCTCCTGCTCCCCGCGGGATGCAGCGATACCCACACCGCGCCTTCCAGTCAGCCGCCTCTGATTCGAGTGAAGTTAATTGCCGGCGCCGATCAGGTGTTGATCACCGCCAGCCAGCCGCCCGTGGTTCGCGCCTCATCCGATGCCGGCGCGCACGTGATGAACTTCCCGCTTGGCATGCAGGTGCAAGTCATGCTGGCCCCGGATGGTTCCTGGCGCATCGGCAATGTCCCCGCCGGCCAAGGCGAACTCGTCTTCCAAACCGCCGGCGATCCGCTGCTGCTCAATGGCCTGGCTTATCGAGGGTCATACCGATTAGTTCCCGTCGGCCCCGGGCGATTCGACGTCATCAACGATCTCGATCTCGAATCGTATCTCAAAGGCGTGCTCAACGCCGAAATGCCCAGCCGCTGGCAGATCGAAGCCCTCAAGGCCCAGGCGATCACCGCGCGCACCTACGCGCTGTTTCACATGAAAACCGACGGCGCGAATCGATCCTACGATGTTTATTCCGACCAAAAGAGTCAGGTTTACAGCGGCATCAACGCCGAGACCGACAAATCCCGCCAGGCCAGCGACGAAACCGCCGGCGTCGTCGTCGCCTACGGCCCGCCGGGTGATGAGCATATCTTCGAAGCCTATTTCAGCTCCTGCTGCGGTGGCGTCTCCCAGTCCGCCGCCGACGCGTTCGCCGGGCCCAACATCGAACCGCTCGAAGCCCAAAACGTCGGCACGCTCTGCAACGCTTCACCCAAATTCAATTGGGGCCCCATCATCATCCCCAAAAACGAACTCACTCGCCGCATCAAAACCTGGGGTGCCGCGACCGATAATCCGATCAAAAACATGGCCTCGCTCGAACGCATCGATATTCAATTCGTCAACCAATATTCCCGCCCGACCCGCTTCCTGGTCACCGACACGCGCGGCACGAATTATTCGCTCACCAGTGAGCAGCTGCGCACCGCCTGCAACACCGACGCGGGTGACGGCCCAAAACTATTCAGCAGCTTTTGCAAACCCGTCGCCCAGCCCGACAGCATCGCCTTCGTCGAAGGCCACGGCTACGGACACGGCGTCGGTCTCTGCCAATATTGCACCGAAGCCCGCGCCGAACAGGGCATGACCGCCGAGCAAATCCTCACGGCGGCGTTTCCTAAATCCAAGTTGAAGCGCGCCTACTAATCTAAAATCCGAATGACGAAACCAGAATGACGAACCAATGACCAATGACCAAATCCGAATGACCAATGAATGAAAATCACAAAATCCCAATGACCAATGAAAAACCATCTCCGAAATTCGTCATTGGGATTTGGTCATTCATTGGTCATTCTGGTTTGGTCATTCGGGCTTAATAACCCGTGATCCACCTCCCCGACGAATTGCGCCTCTTCATCGCCCTCGTGGCAAATCTCTTCGTCTTCCTCGCCGCGTTCAAATTCTCTCGCCGAATCACCAGGCAGGATTGGATCGGCTCGTCGCTCGATGCGTTTCTCATTCACTATCTCGTTCAATATCTCGCGGTCTGCCTGCCGGGCTTGCTCGGAATTCTCTGCGCTGAATCCATGCTACTGATCGCCATCCTGCTCGCGTTCGCGATGCTCTGGGCCACACGAAAGCTCCGCCATGACGACGCGCCTCTCTCAACCGCCCCGCGATTCGAAACATTCTTTTGTGTCGGCTGCCTCCTCTTCGCGATCGGATATTTCGCATCGCTCATTCAGTCGCAATATGCCGCCCCCTTGGTCGGCGACGACGCTCTGACTTATCACCTGCCCGTCGCCGGTTACTGGCTCCAAACCGGGCGCCTGGGCCTCTACAACACCTGGTTTTTCAACCCCGCCAACACGTATTCCCCCTTGGCCGGCTCCACATTCTTTACTTGGCTCATCGCCCCCATCGGTGCCGACATGCTCGCCCAGTTCGGCCAGATGCCCGCGCTGATCTTCACCTTCTTCGCATTCCTTCAGCTCGCCCGCGCTCTCAACGTTCGCCTCTCCATCGCCTCTCTCATCGCCGTTGCCGTTTTACTTTCGCGGCCGTTCATCGCCGAAGCGATTCTCGTCAAAGACGACCATTTCCTCGCCGCCTTCTTCCTCGCCGCAATCGCGGGATGCACAAGCGAAAGATTGCAAGATCGTCTAGGCCCCTGGCGCATCGGCGTCGCGATAGGACTTTTCTTCGCCACCAAATACACCGCCTTCCTCACCGCGCCACTCTTCCTCCTCGCAATCGACGCCCCCTTCCGCGCCCATTGGAAGCCTCGCCAATGGCTCACGCTGGCCGCTTGCGGTTTAGCCCTTTCCCTCCCCTGGTACCTGCGAAACCTCATCCTCACCGCGAGCCCCCTCTACCCCGCGACCATCACCCTCGGCCCTTTCCAAATCTTCAAAGGCCTCTTCATCTTCGACCGCAGCACCGAAATGCGCACCCTTGCCGGTGCCTGGAACGCACTGACAGGAGCAGAAGTCTACGCCAGCCTCGCCCCACGCCTCGTCGCGCTCCTTACCCTCGCCTGGCTCCTCGCGATTGTCTTCACCATCAAAAATACCCGCCGCGATCCCCTCACCCGCCTCTGTCTTCTCGGCCCCGTGCTCGGATTGACGATCTTCTTCCTCGTCTCCCACGCCGCCCTTATCCGCTACGCTTACCCAAGCCTCTTGCTCCTCTTCGCCGCCGCCGCCATGGGCATTGCGCGCTTGCCTCTTCCAAAACTTCCCCAACTTTTCCTCGCCGCCATCCTCACCGCCCTCGCCATCTGGGGCGGCTTCAACAACAAAGAGAGTCTCCAAAATTTCATCCTCGCCGGCGTAATCGTTTGCGCCGTCGGTCTCTCACTCGCCCCCGCGTTGCGTCATTCCCGCGTCCGCGTCGCCGTGGTTTCCCTTGCGTACCTCATCCTCGCCGCCGCCATCTTCGTCTACTGGCACGCCATCATGGACGCCAGCCGCGCCACCGCCATCGTCGCCCTCCAATCCCAATACCAGGGCAATGTTCCGATGTGGGCTTACATCGCCGACCACGTCCCGCCCGACGCGCCGCTCGCCTACACCAATCTCGTCTTCACTCGCCCGCTCATGGGTTTCGATTATTCCCGCCGCGTCTTCTACATCCCAACCCGCCCCGGCCTGCAAAATTATCACGACCTTCCCCCCGGCAACGCCCACATCACCGACCAGCAAATCCGCCCCTTCATCGCCCAACTCCTGACCGATCACCCCGACCAAAAACTCTGGCTCGCAAACATCCTGCAAAGCAACGCCCAATACCTGCTCGTGGGTCGTCAGCCCATCTTGTCCGATCCTCCCGAGCACGTTTTTGCAGAGTCCGCCCCCGCGCATTTTCATCGCGAATTCGCCAATGAATCCGGCACGCTCTACCAAATCCATCGATAACGCCAAGATGATAGAATGAACGAATGGCCCGATTCGTGTTCCATCTATTCACTGCAATATCGCTGATCTTTTTCCTTGCGATTTGCGGATTATGGATTGGGAACATCCGATCGCATGGCGTGGCATATTTTCCCGTTTCGCCGGGACACGATCAGTTCGCCATTTTCAGCGAATTCGGCAGTCTCGAACTTTTGATTAAGGAAAATGTTCCGATTGCTCATCCCTTTGTCGATTGGTGGGATCCTCTTCCCAAAGGATGGGGCATCGATCAGTTCAAAGAAGGCTGGCGTTGGCACTCTAGTTATGGTTTCGGACGTATGACAGGCATGGTCGATGACGATTCATCGGTGCATCCACCCATCGTCGTTCCAATGACCGAATACCTGATCCCTGACTGGTTTCTCATTGCAATCTTTGCAATTCTCCCGGCTATCTCGCTGCTCTTCCGTCTTCGCTTCCGCCACCGAATTCGTTCCGGCTGCTGTCCTGTTTGTGGCTATGACCTTCGCGCAACCCCCGACCGATGCCCGGAATGTGGAACGTCGCCCAATCCACCTTCCCGACTGGCTGAATCCACGAATTAGCAATATCCGGCATCACGCTGCCTGCAAATTTTATTCAGGATATGGCGGCACTAACGGAGTATGATTCTCTGTGTCTTTTCTTACTGAGGCTGGAACAAACCGCTTCCAGAAAACGCCTATGCGTCGCACTTCGTTAAGCATTTGCGTAATGGGTTTTGCATTCAGTGGAATCGCTCTCGCCGCCGATGCACCCACGTCCATCTATTCCGATCCCCCTGAGTCCGCCCCTTCAACCGGGTCGGTTTATGACAAAGTTTCTTCGCTCCAGCCGATGACTGCGACGCATCAGGCCGCGACGCACGCGCCCCAGACACTCGACGAAGCCCGCA
>DATAPK010000171.1:0-8073 GCA_036265245.1 Tepidisphaeraceae bacterium
CGGGCGGATTATTCGTTCGAAAGAATAAACATCGAACATCCAACATCGAACATCGAACATCGAATGAAGTTCAACCTTCGATGTTGAATGTTGAATGTTCGATGTTTTCTCTTCTTTTTGCCTTCGGCTTTTCGGCTCTGGTTACCTTTTCTCCCTGGCTGATTCGCAACACCATCTGGGCCGGCAATCCGGTCTTTCCCGAAGCCACCTCGATCTTCGGCAAGGCGCACTGGAGCGATGTGCAGGTCGAACGATGGAAGCGGGCGAACCATCAGCCGCCGATTAAGCAGCAAAATCTTCAAGCACGATTGCAAGCGGGGTGGGATCAAGTACTGGGCGATTCGCGATTTGCTTACGCGCTGATTCCGCTTGGCGTGATCGCCATCGCGCTTCGCCGCGATCGCGAGTCTGTTTGCCTCGGTCTATTATTGCTTTTTCAAGCCATTTTCTGGCTCTTCTTCACGCATCTGCAAAGCCGGTTCTTCGTGCTGGCTATTCCGATCAGCGCTTTACTCATCGGCGGCGTTGCGGGACGGATATGGAATGTGTCGGGAATTGTTTTCGCGGTGCTTTTCATTATTGGGGCAATTGTGTTCACCGAGCAAAAGATTGGCTTGATAGCTGGCAAGTTTGAAGCGATTGGCTTGAATTTATTTATGTTTGAAGCAAGAGAAGACATTTCTATATTCTCTCATCAGCCGCAGGATGTTGCCTCGAAGAAACTCGAACTGGTCGGCGATGCACAAACGTTCTGGTACGACGTTCCGATGAAGCAGCTTTACTACCGAACGGTATTTGATGTTGACAGCAAACCCGGTGAGAATGACGAACAAATGTGGATGCAAGGGTGGCCGACGGGGGCTGATGTGATCGTCATTCGCGACGATCAAGCGTTAGAGAGATTCCATCAAACTTATTGGATGATCCCCCCGGAGAATCAACCAATTTCCGCACCGACGGGAAAATGATCGCTCGCATATTTCGCCAGTCGATCCGTTTCAATCCACGCGGAACGAATCGCGCGGGACTCGAAACCGAAAGCAAAGATGTAATCCACGCGCTGGCCGGGATGCTGGGTTGAGAATGATCCCGCGGTTTCACCTGCCTTGGAATCGCAGGCGTGAAGCGTATCCACATAGCCCGCGTTGAGAAGTTTCTGGATTACCCTTCGCGGGACGAGCTTGCCGTTCGCATCGTATTCCTTCTGCGTTGATTCTTTGCACCGTGCGATGTCGATTTTCTGCACCGGCGAATTGGAATTGAAATCGCCGCAGAGAATGTGCGGCTGCTTCGACTCGCGATGGGGTTTGAACGCATCAAGAATGATCTGCAACTCCTTTTCGCGATCCCGTTCATTCGCTTCAGTCGCATGGGCGGGAAGATGGATCACGCCAAATTTCCATTCCTTGCCGGCGGGATCGATTATGGTTGCTTCGAGAAACGCCTTGGTGATCTCAGGGTGAACCGCGGCGTGGTTGATCGAATCGCGAATGGGCCAGCGGCTAAACAGGGCGGCGGAGCTTTTCGGGCCTTCGCCATGCACATAATCCATGCCCAGCCGGTAACTCAGGCGATCAAGGACGGCCGGATCGTCCGCCTCGATGATGGCGACCGCATCCGCCTTTTGCGCCAGAATCACCTCGGCCAGGGGGTCTGCCCGTCCCTCACCGCCGTCAAGAATGTTGTAGCTTACCAATCTCACAGTCGCCTTAACTTATCGGAATTGAGGCATCACGGTAAGATGGCAGGCAGGACGAAAGGCGGCCTAACGAATGGATCGGGCGAATGTCTGATTCATGGATGAATCCTTGATGAAACGCTTGTTTTACGGAATGCTCGGTTTATTGCTGTCGGCCGGCCCGGTTTTGGGTGCGGCTGGCGACGGCCACGATGCGCAAATCAATGCCGCCGCCAGCGATGCGGTGGCCCGGTTGCGGGCGGATATCGAGATCGAGCCGATCTCGCCGGATTTAAGCGTCGCCGATTTTGTGCATCGGATTGGCACGGATGATGAGCTTGAGCAGACGCTTCGCCGGGCGGATCAGATCGGCGGGCCTCGCTGGATCGATGACGAAACCTGCCAGGTGAAAATGACCATCGGCTCGGATCGCCTGCGCCCGATGCTGGTGAAGATGGCCGAGGATAATCCGCATGTCTCCCCGCTGCCGCCGGATGCGCTGCGGGCGAAGCTGCGGGTTTGGGACGATCGCACATTCACCGCGACCGGCACGAGCATCAGCGCCAGCCGCGCCGAGCAGCTTCGACCCGCCGATTTTCCCGGGCCTTGGCGAGGCATATCCGACGACGCCCGAAAGCAGGCAATCGTTGCCGCGCGAGATAACGTAATCGATCGTCTTTTTGACAGCATTGGCGCGGTTGAGATCACCCCCGGCAGCTTGGTTTCGCAGATGCTGGGTGATAAACACGTTCGAGATGATCTGCGTCAATGGTTGGCGACGCGCCCCGTGACTCGATTGGAATTCAGAAATGATTTGACGGTGCAGATGACACTCGCGGTTGATCCGCATGATTTCTTTGACGAGCTTTGCCATGTTGGCGGCAAGACTGATCTGCTGCCCAAAGATCCGACGGCGCTGGCCAAGCTTCGCCGCGAAATTCATCGCCAGATGTCCCCGGCCATCGGCACGGCGAGCGTCAATTTACCGCAAAAGCCCGAACCAGCCGTTGCTGCCAATCCCATTCCCGATCAGCCGCCACAGTGGATCGCACACACTTTGAACACGGAAGCGAGCGAAAGCTTCAAAGGCTCCCGTCTGAAGACAACTCGGCTGGCTGAGAATAATGCGATGGATTTGCTGCGTGGGAAGATAGATAAGCTGGAGCTTTCCTCGACGACCATCGGTGAGGCGGCCAAGCAAAGCCCTGCCGTGGAACGCGCGGTGGAGCAGGCGATGGGGCGGGCTCATGCGTATAAAATCGAATATTTACCCGATGGCTCAGCCAGCGTGAAGGTTTCGCTCGATCCGCGCGATCTGTGGGAATCGCTGCGGGAGATTCCCTGATCCCGCCGCAATATTTGCGAATCCCAGCCGTTAGAGTTCATGTAACCATTTGCGTATTTGGGTATGCTTTTGGGTGGAAATCGTTTTTAAAAAGGAATTGAGATGAATCGCGTTTCGACTTTTGCAGCTTCGGTATTCGGGCTTGTTTTGGTTTTGGCCGTCGCCCAGGCGGTGCGTGCTGACGATCAGCCGCCCGCGGCCACCGGCACGGTTTCGGTCACCGTCTCGGATAAAGACGGCAAGCCCGTGCAAGGCGTCACGGTGCGCGTCACCGCACACAAGCAATCCGCCAAGGGCGACAAAGGCGCCACGACCCAGCCGACTGACGCTGCCGCTGGTGGAAAGGCCGACCCGATTGCGTCCGGCACCACCGACGCGGACGGCAAAGCCACGCTCCAAAGCGTTCCCGCCGGTGATTACAATCTCTCTGCCAATCTCAAAGGACAGGGAACCGCACGACAGAAAATCACCGTCAAGGCCGGCGAGCCACTGAGCGTCGATCTGAAACTCGCTGCCAAGGCATCCAAGAAAGCCGGCTGATCTTGCTCGAATTTTAATTCACCACGGAGATGCCGCGAGGATGAAGGCATTGACCCTTGGTCATTTGATTTGCCGTGCCCTCCATGGCTCCGTGATGAACGATCAACGCTATCACCCCAGAATCTGGCGAACATACGGATTGTTCTCGCGCTCCTCGGCCAGCGTGCTGACATCGCCATGCCCCGGCAGAAGTTTGGTGTCTGGCGGGAGCTTCATGATTTTCCGTACTGAATTTTCCAGATCCCCATGATTCGAATCCGGCAGATCGGTTCGGCCGATCGATCCGCCGATGATGAGATCGCCGCCGACCAGAATCTCTTGCGAAGGCAGATAAAACGAGACATGCCCTGGGCAATGGCCTGGCGTGTGAATGACTTCAATCTCCAGCGAGCCGATCTTCAGCTTCTGGCCATCAACCACAAATCCATCCGGCTCGCGCGGCGGAATCGTGAAAGGTAACACAAATGTCGTGCTTCGCGGATTGCGAAGCTTGGGAGCATCCAACTCGTGGATTAGCACCTGTGCTTTGGGGAACTGTGCCGTGACGAGTGCATGATCCGCAATGTGATCGAAATGGCCGTGGGTGAGCCATAGGCCGATCAAATCCCAGCCGCGCTGCTTGATCTGATCAAGCACCGGCTCGACGGTGTGGTCGGGCGCGTCAAACAGCACGGCTTGCCCTGATGTCTCGTCGGCGATGACAAAGCAATTGGTGGAGGCAATGCCGCCGGTGTTCATGAGGATTTGCATGGCGGGATTGTAACCGGAGAGAATCGGGCCGGGGACGGCCCGGCTCACTGGGATGTGGGAGCGAGATTCATTTGTTCTATCGCTGTTTTGACACGCGCGAGCATGCGTTCTACACTTCCCCGTTTTCGTTTTCCGGAGAATTCCGCAGATGATGGATGATGCAATCAACAAGGCACAAGGGCTCGTCGAGGCCTTGTCGTATATCCAGCGATTTCACGACAAGGTGATCGTCGTGAAAGTGGGCGGATCGATCATGGACGACGAGGCCGCCCTCAGCGCCATCCTCACCGATATCGTTTTCATGAACTACGTCGGCATGAGTCCGGTCCTAGTTCATGGCGGGGGAAAAGCGATCAACCAGGCGATGGAAAAGGCCGGCCTGGTGCCGCAGATGGTGCAAGGCCGGCGATATACCGACGAGCGCACCATCGCCATCGCGGAGCATGTGCTGTGCAATCAGATCAACAAATTCATCGTCACGTTCATCCAGGCGCAGGGTTGCGAAGCGATGGGCCTGCATTCGCTGTCGAGTGTCGTGCTCTTCGCGGAGAAAACCTATCTGCAAGGTGAAGGCGGACGGCGAATAGATCTGGGTTTGGTTGGTGAAGTTAAAAGCGTAAACGCGCGACTGCTGCAATTGCTGGTGCAGGCGGATTCGATCCCCTGCATCGCAACGATCGCGCGCGATGACGCTGGCGAGAAGCTGAATGTGAACGCCGACACTGCCGCCGGCGCCGTGGCTGCCGCGATGAAGGCGGAAAAACTCGTCGTCGTCTCCGACACCCACGGCATTCGCGCCGATGTCAACGACCCCAACTCCCGCGTCAGCCATCTGACGGTGCAACAAATCGACGAGATGGTCAAAAGCGGCGCCATTGGCACCGGCATGCTCCCCAAAGTAGAAGCCTGCGTGCATGCCCTCCGCGGCGGCGTTTCCAAGGCCCACATTATCGACGGCCGCATCCCCCACGCCTTGCTGTTAGAGATTTACACGGAAGCCGGCATCGGCACCGAGATCGTGCTTTGACATGCGACATTTTATTTCCATCGCGGATTACAGTTCTCAGGAACTTCGGCATACGCTCGACGTCGCCAAGCGCCTGAAGAAGCAGCTTAAGACAACCGGCAAGAACGATCCGCTCTTGGCCGGCAAAACGCTGGCGATGGTCTTTGAAAAGCCGTCGCTTCGCACCCGCGTCAGCTTCGCGGTCGCGATGACGCAGCTTGGCGGAAATGGATTGCTGCTGCGAGATGAAGAAGTCGGCCTCGACAAGCGGGAAGCAACGCAGGATGTGGCGCGCGTCATCAGCAGCATGTGCGATGGCATCATGGCCCGCACGTTCGAGCATTCCAAGATCGAAAAGCTCGCGGAATATTCCACCGTTCCCGTCATCAATGGCCTGACCGATTACAGCCACCCTTGCCAGGCGATGGCGGATTTGATGACCGTCGAAGAGCATTTTGGCGATCTCTCCGGCAAGACGATGGCCTTCATCGGCGACGGCAACAATGTCACACGCTCTCTCGCGGTGGCGTGCGGCAAATTCAACATGCGGTTCATCCTCGCCGCCCCGGGCGGATATGAATTGCCCGGCACTGATGTGGATCGAATCATGTCGCAAGTCCCGCAGTTAGATTTTGTGACCACGAACGACCCGCGCGAAGCTGCGCGCAGCGCCGATGTGCTGTACACCGACACCTGGGTCAGCATGGGCCAGGAAACCGAAAAGGCCCGGCGGATCAAAGACTTCGCGGGCTTCGCAATTGACGAAAAACTCCTCTCCATCGCACCTAAACACGCGATAGTGTTGCATTGTCTGCCGGCATATCGCGGGCTGGAGATCAGTGAAGCGGTGCTGGAAGGGCCACAGTCGCTGGTGTTCCCGGAGGCGGAGAATCGGCTGCATTTCCAGAAGGGTTTGATCGCGGTGCTGATGGCGGGGCAGTAAGTTTTTAACTCCGCTTGCAGATGGAATTCATCGCATCTTGTTGGATTCCCTGCTCCCGCTATAACTTCCAAAATGCCCTCAGCTTCAAAACAGCGCTTGCTCACCGGCGACACGCCCACCGGGAAACTCCACCTTGGCCATTACGTCGGCAGTGTGGAGAATCGCCTCGCGCTGCAAAACGAATACGACTGTTATTTCATCATCGCCAACAAGCACGCCTTCACCACGCGGGCGGATAAGCCGGATGATATTCGACAGAGCGTGATCGATCTGGCGACGGATTACCTGGCCGTGGGGATCGATCCGAACCTCAGCACGATGTTCATCCAATCCGAAGTGCCGGCCATCGATGAACTCACGTTTTTCCTGTCGATGCTGATTCCCTTCAACCGTGTGATGCGAAATCCAACCTTGGCGCAGGAGATTAAGGACAAAGATCTCGGCGATAAATATCCGTTCGGATTTCCGCTGTATGCGGTGGGGCAGTGTGCTGACATTCTCACATTCCGGCCAGAAATCGTGCCGGTGGGGGAGGATCAACTGCCGCATTTGGAAATGACGCGCGAAGTTGCCAGGCGGTTCGATCAACTTTATTGCAATGTCGATCCACAGACTGAAGACAAGGATTATCTCAAGGCCGGCGGATTGTTGCCGGTGATTCAGCCGAAGCTGGGGCGGGTGAAGAGACTGGTCGGCACTGGTGCGCCCGGGCCGGATGGAAATCTGCTCAAAATGAGCAAATCGCTGAACAACGCGATCATGCTTTCAGATGATGCCGACACCGTGCAGAAAAAAGTGATGGGCATGTACACCGATCCGAAGCGCATCCGCGTGACCGATCCGGGCGAGATCGATCCAGAGAAAAATCCGCTCTGGGCGTATCACGAAACGTTCAACCCGGATCAAGCGTGGTTGAAGGATCAGCAGCAGGCGTACGCCGGCGGAAAAGTCGGCGATGTGGTCATCAAGAAAAAGCTCATCGAGGTGTTGAATACGATCATTGAGCCGATTCGGGCCCGCCGAAAGCAATTCGAAGCTCGGCCGGATGATGTGCTCGATGCACTGCGGCAGGGGACTAAGCGCGCCAATGCGGTTGCCGAAGAAACGATAGCGCTCGTGAAGAAGGCGATGAAGCAGGATTATTTTGGACGGAAGCTGAGCATCGAGTGAGCCACCGTTTATGAAGATGGCGGTGAGCTGGACTGATCCGGCGGCAGGGGGCCAGGCGGTGGAGGCGGCGGATAGCTGTAACCATATCCCGCCTGTCCATACTGTTGCATCATCTGCTGATACTGCATGTATTGGGCCTGATATTGATTCTGCATCATGCGGATGCGTCCGCTGGAACTGGCGGCCTGAATCAAGAATATCAGCAGCAGCGAAAACATCGCCAGTGCGAGCACACACATACACGCACCGCCAAGACCATTGACACCCCCAAGCAGAGACCCCAATAAATTCACGATAATGAAGAGAATGGTCACACTTGTGAAAACGATCGAAGTGATCACAGATCCTAATCCCCCGTTACGAACAAAAATACCCATGACAATGTAGATCACTCCGACAATGACCAGTGCCGCACTCATCGTCAGAAAGATCGCATGTATCGTGAAATGATATTGCGATTCCATATCATTAAAGGCCTTCGTCTGCTCTGGAGGCATTTGACTCATGATGGACGGAAGCTTTGCCACCACCAGCCCTACGCAACTTCCAAGCAAAAGCGTGAGCGAGCCTAAAACGATCATCAACACACTCGCCCGTTTGGCGGGGCCGCGTGGATCACCCATTGGATGGTATGAATATCC
>DATAPK010000172.1:0-4332 GCA_036265245.1 Tepidisphaeraceae bacterium
TTGCTGATCGCGGCGCTGGATTTCCTCGAGCATCTGGTTGAAGCATTGGACCAGTGAGCCGAGTTCGTCTTCGCCGTGGAGTGCGGCACGAAGAGAATAATTCTTTTCGGAAGCAACAGCCTTTGCAGTCTCAGTGAGATGCAGGATTGGCCCGGAGACAACTCGCTGCATGCGGGTCACAAGCATCAACGCAACCGCGGAAGAGATCAGCAGCACGAGCAACATCATGGCGATGTGATCGTGGTAACGTTGCGTCAACTGGTTGAGATTATCGCGGATGGTGATCATGCCGATCACGTGGCCATCAAGAACGATCGGGCGATTGACTTCCAGGAAACCATCGCCAAATCGCTGGCCGGGCTCGCGGGCAAATTCTTCCTCGGGGGCACGCATGCCATTGTCGCGGAAATAGCTGGCAAAGATCTTGCCGTCGGGCGTGAATATCCACGCGGCGTCGATCTTGAGATCGGCGCGCAGAGAAGAGAGCACGTCGGAGGCATCCTGTTGATTCTTAAAGCTGATGGCGGCGGTGCTGTTGTTGCCAACCATGTCGGCGTTGATGGCGGTGGATTCCAGCAGGCCGCGGCGCATCGCGATCACGTCTTTAACGACATAGACTGTCGATCCTGCCAGCAAAGCGATCGTGCTGACGATCATCGTGATGAGCGTCAGTTTGCTGCGAATGGATAGATTGTTAAAAAATCGCATAACCCCGTCCTACTTCTTAAAAATCCTCGCGAGCTTCATCAGCTTGGAACTAATCTTGAGTTTGGCCTGTTCGGCGCCGTCCGGATTGATCTCAAAATGGATTTTGTTGTCGTCGAGATAAAATCGAATGATCCCGCCGGCCCAGGGGAAGTTATCGGATTCGCCGATGGTCAAGACCTGCTGGCCGTTCATCTGACTCAATATATTTTTGACCTCGGAGTTGTATGTTTTCGGAATAAACAACGCCTGGCAGTGATCGATGCTTTGGGCGGAAGAGAAGTATTTGACGGTGAGTGCGTGCCCGCCGACGTTTTTCCCGCCGGACAATTGCTCAAGCGAATTTCCGAACGGATTTTCGCCGACCACCCCAATCACCAGTGGAGCATCATTTGACGGGAAAGCATCCTTCGGCCATTCCGTGAAAAGCACGAAATTGACGATCATCGCGGCCTTCACCTGATACTCGCGATTGGACGCGTCGTCGGCGCGCACGCCTGATGGGCGCAGCACAACTGCGAGCAATCCGATCAGGACAATGATTTGCTTCATTCGCACAATCGTGCCTCTTCCCATCACAGAACCCGGTCGCGCCGGCGAAGGAATGGCGCAGCCGGACAGTAATGACCCTGCCGTTTGTAAGGATCGGAAGAAGAAGCAGAGGAAATAACCGCAGCGGGGGATTTTTGTGGGCTGATTTGAAAACAAGGAGGGATTTCTTTCCGCGCGCTTCCTGGCGAAAGCAGTTTGGAATCCAAAGGAATATCGGAACAGAAACACAGGAAAGCTCCATCGCGTTCCCTGTGTTATTTCCGTCGATTTTATTTCTGCGCTTCGGGCGCCGCAGCCGAGTTGTAACCTTCCACACGCTTGAGCAAGTCGACGAGAGAATCGACCTGCGCCTGGATTTGCTGAATCTCCGCGCCAGCTTTGATCGTGCTTTCGGCTTCGCCGGCGTATTGGGTGATCTCGGCGAACCCGTATCCGCCGCCGGCGCCTTTGAGCTGATGCACAACCTGGCGAAGCTGATCCAGATCGCGATCTCGCACCAGTTGCGCCAGTTTCTCGGTGCGCGCAGGCAGGCTCGCTGTGAACTCGCTAACCAGTTCCTGCATATCCGGGTCCGAAGCAAACTCGCTGCGGATCGGATTCTGATTGGTGGCTTGGGTAGCAGCCATGGATGGTTCCTCCTTCTGATTTTTAGATTTCAGATACCCCGCAACCGTTTGAAGCAGCAGTTCCTTGGTGATTGGTTTGGACAAATAATCGCTGCATCCGCTGGCCAGGCACTTGGCGCGATCTTCCGAGAGCGCGTTGGCAGTCAGTGCGATGATGGGGACATCAATTCCCTTCGCGCGCAACTTGCTGGCGGCGGTGTAGCCGTCCATTTCGGGCATTTGCATGTCCATCAAAATCAGGTCGAATTTCTGGATGCTGGCCATCTCCACGCCGATTTTTCCGTTCTCGGCGATCTGCACCGTGGCGCCGGCGCGGTCGAGATAGAGCGAGATTAAACGCTGATTGTCCAGCCCGTCTTCACAGAGAAGAATCCGGCCTTTCACGGCAATGTTGACGACTTTGTCAGTCTGACGAGGCGCGAGCATCGACTCGTTCACCTCGGTGATCATCTCGATGCCCTGGAGCGAACCGCCCGCGATTTCAAGGGTGAAGGTGCTGCCTTTGCCTCGTTCGCTTTGGAGCGTGATGCCTCCGTCAAGCAATTGGGCGAGACGCAGGCTGATGGTAAGACCCAATCCGCTTCCACCAAATCGCCGTGTGGTGGATTCATCCGCTTGTGTAAACGGCTTGAAAAGCCGCTCGCACTGCGCCGGCGTCATGCCGATGCCGGTGTCGGAAACTTCAAATACCATCCGGCAATTGTTGTCTGTGGTCTGGCAGCTCACGCGGACTTTCAACTCGCCGCGCTCGGTGAATTTCAGGCTGTTGCCAAGGAGGTTCACCAGAATCTGCTTGAGGCGAAGCGCATCAGTGCGGATCGTTTTCGGCACGGGGCCGGCGAACTCGGCGCGGAAATCCAAACCCTTCTCAATCGCCCGCGGACGCATGAGCGAAACGACGTCCGCAATCTCGCTGACCAGGTCAACTGGCAGCAGTTCCACCGTCATCTTGCCGGCTTCGATCTTGGAAATATCCAGAATATCGTTGATGAGTTGAAGCAGGTGCTTGGCGTTGCGACGAATGACCTGAAGTGCATCGAAGCGATCTGAAACCGTTTGGCCGGGCTCCAACAAAACATCTGAATAGCCGAGAATCGCAGTCATCGGCGTGCGGATTTCATGGCTCATGTTGGCCAGGAACGATGTCTTGGCCCGGTTGGCTTCGTCGGCGAGAGCGCTAACGCGAGCCAGCTCGGCGTTGCGTTCGGAAAGCTCGGCGGTGCGATCGGCCACACGCTGCTCGAGCCTGTCATGGGCGATTTGAAGCTCAGCCCCTGCGGCAACAGTCTGCCGTTTGCTTGCTTCCAGCTCGGCCTGGCGCTGGGCGCCTACTTTCATATCGCCGACTTGCTGGAGGCAGGAAATGACGAGGAAAATATCCTCGAAAATTACCCACGTGGCATGTTCGACGGTTCGCCAGATGGAAGCGGATAGAACACCATAGACTGATTGCGGCCAGAAGAAGCCGCCGAGCAAGTGATCCATCGCGATGACCACCGTTGCGGGAATCAACACCGGCCATTCACGATAAATCGCCAGGAACGCCAGCGATCCGAATATGTGAAAATGCGCTTCGACTCGTCCGCCGGTCAGATGAATCAGCAAAGCGGACCAAAACATCTGGGCAACGGACATGGTATAGCGTGTGATTTTTCGGCCGGGGAAGAAAAGAGCGAAAATAATCGGCAGGCTGCTGATCGCGCCGCCAAGGAAAATGGCGGCATACACATGCGGATGCACGCCGCTGGTTCGCCCGGCCCAGTCACGCGGAGACACGGTCAGCGCAATGATGATGCCGGCAATCCATTGCAGAAGCATCAGCACAGCGAACATGCGATCGGTGCGGCGGGCAACCAGTCGGCGTTGATGCCGATAGAGCGCCGCTGTACGTCGAGCGATGCGGTCATCTGAAACGGATGGCTTTGGTGCAGCGCCGATCGTCATTTCGATTTCCTCTCTTCCAGCGGGCATCCGAAAACAGGCGTGCTGGTCTGCTGGGGTTTTTGCTGCATCGCAATGGCGTTGATTGAATCAGCACCCACGTTGTCTCCCATGTGGCCGCGTGCGGAAGTGATCCCGCCGCTGAAAAGCAGTCGGCCAGTTGAATCGAACGCGTAGGTTTGGCCCGATGTAAATGCGCCCAGGCGTGAAGACATCTGCGCATCGGGATCAGAGATGACAGTGACGCCGGAAATCGCCACAGCGGATTTCCACAGGCTTCCCTGCTCCCATCCCGGCGGCGTGCCTTGCGGACGAACGATCAAAACATACGCCTTGATGCCATTGACATCGTGCGTCATGACTTGCGCAAGCTCGCCGAGTGTTGCTTCGGAGCAGGAGCATTTCGGATGGAGCGTCACGACGAGCGTTGTGCCGCGCGAGGCGGGATGGATCGGCCATTCGCCGGGCCACGCTGCGGGCGCAACGGCGGCCTGCCCCGGGGTTGCCG
>DATAPK010000173.1:0-15091 GCA_036265245.1 Tepidisphaeraceae bacterium
GGGAACATTCAATCCGGCCAAAAGTGGTTCAGGAACATTCACGACCACGTCAACCAATGTCTCCTGGGGCGCACTGGGTGATACCGGCACGGGCACATTCACAATCGCCCGTCTGACAATGAGCAAGGGTGCAACTGCCAAAATCACCGGAGATGTTTCTTCTTCGCTTGCGAGCCAAAAGGCGTTTTCGCTGGATCTCGTCAACGGCAAACCGCCTGTCAGCGTCTCCACCATCAGCGGCAATGTCTTCAATGATTCCAATGCCAACGCCAAGCTCGATACCGGTGAAGTGGGACTGTCCGGCTGGACAATCTACATTGATAAAAATGGCGACGGCAAGCTGAATAGCGGTGAACTCAAGGCCATCACCAATTCCAGTGGAAATTATACCTTTACTGATTTTGAGACCGGCACTTACTCGGTGCATGAAGTCGTGCCTGTTGGTTATCGCAGGACTTTGCCGAGCAAGACTTCTTATTCACTCGCGGTCACGGGAGGCGTGAACGTCACCGGCCTCAACTGGGGCAATACCACCCGCGCGCTCGCCAGCGGAACGGTCTTTAAAGACAACAACGGCAACAAAAAGTTCGATAGCGGCGAACCGGGCGCACCGGGCATGATCGTCTTTGTCGATGCCAACAAGGATGGCGTCCTGGACAACGGCGAAGCCTCCTGCACCACCGACGCCAATGGATTCTGGCAGTTTAAGAATCTCAAGGCGGGGACTTATGTCGTCCGGATTCAGTCTCGTACCGGATATAAAATTACCACGCCGACCAGCTTTAGCCTGACCGTTGCCAGTGCCGCATTATCGACTGGCCACAATAACTTTGGCGTGAAAAAGAGCTGATTTCACCGCATATGTGATTGCGGAGCACAGAGACCTCGTCCGATATGGGCGAGGTCTTTTTTTTGGCGTAATGGGGTCACAAACCTTCTTCTGGGGCCATTTTAAGGTGAGAAAGATGCGACTTTACGGAAAGCTGTAGGTACAATCTGCAGCGAGGAGCATTTTATGAGCCGCCTGGATCAACACGTCGCAGCGGTGCAAAACAAGTTGGCGTTGTCGCGATTCATCGAGGCGCTTGCGTGGGCGATGCTGGTGTTCGCCGCGCTGGTGACGCTCGATATCATCGTGGCGCGCGTGTTTCACGTTCAATTCTCTCACCCGAAAATATGGTTCTGGTCAGCAGCCGGCGTTGCTGCTTTGGCGGCAATGTTCTGGGCGATGGCAAAACGTCCATCGCGCGAGCATGCCGCCGTGGCGATCGATGAGAAGCTTGGGCTGCGCGAGAAGATCAGCACGGCGTTGTATGTTCGCGGCAGCACCGATCCGTTTGCGGTGGCGGCGGTGAAGGATGCGGAAGCGACGGCGGGCAATGTGGTGTTGAATTATTACAAGCATTTCCCGATTCGCATGCCGCGAGCAACGTATGGATTGTGCGCGGCGATCATCATTGCGCTGGGTGTTGGTTTCTGGTTTCCGCAAATGGATTTATTTGGAACGAAGGCTAAAGCAGAACAGGTGGCGAGCGTTGAAGTGGCTCGCACGCAGGCGACCAATGCGGTGAAGCAGGCGCTGGCGACGGTGGAAGCGGTGCCAAAGAGCATGTCGGATGATGACGCGATCAAAAAGGCGCAGATCGATCTGAGCAATTTGCTCAAGAAGCCGATTCAGGATCCGGCGGCGGCGAATCGCAGCGCGCTCAAGGCGTTGGAAGAGACGCGCGAAGCGGTGAAGCGGCAGGCGGAGAATAATTCAAAGTACGCTGAGGCGCAGAACAACATGAAAGACCTCAGCAAGAACATCGCGCCGCCGACGGATGAGAAGGGGCCGGTTGCGGATGCGCAGCGGAAGATCGCGGATGGGAAATTCACCGAGGCGTTCAATCAGTTGCAGCAGGTGGCGGAGAAGTTTGATAAAATGGACGACCAGCAGAAGCAGAAGGCCACCCAGCAAATGCAGCAGATGGCCAAGCAGCTTCAGCAGGCGGCGGGGAATCCGCAGCAGCAACAGCAGCAGATTGCCAAGCAGTTGCAACAGCAGCTTGGGGTGAATCAGCAGCAAGCCCAGCAGATGGCGAAGCAGATGCAGCAGGCGGCGCAGGGAAATCAGCAGGCGCAGCAACAGCTTCAGCAGCAGGCGCAGCAGATGATGAAGCAGATGAACAACGGGCAGGGCCCGACGCAGGCGCAGCAACAGCAGATGCAGCAGGCGATGCAGCAGATGCAGGCGCAGGCGAACAGCAGCGCGGCGGCGGGGCAGATGGCGCAGGCGGCACAGCAAATGGCGCAGGCGATGCAGCAGGCATCTCAAGGGCAGGGGCAGCAGGCGAATGGCCAGCAAATGGCGCAGGGCATGGGGCAGATGCAGCAGCAATTGCAGAATATGGAAGCGACCGCGCAGGATGCGGCGCAGATTGCGGCGGCGCAGCAGGCGATGAATGACGCGGTGGAAAACGCCGCGGGCAATTGCAACGGCCAGTGCAATGGGCAAGGACAGGAAGGTGGGACAGTGAAGGGGCATAAGGATGGAGCAAGTCCGTGGGCGGCGGGCAATCCGAACGGCAAAGGCGGAGGCATGGGCAAGGCCGGCATCGGCGCCGGTGGGCAGGCTTCAAAGAGTCCGTCGCCGTTCGCTCCCAAGCCGGAGATGGATTCGAGCGAGGATAATCAGAAGGGGCGAATCCTTGCGTCGAATTACATCAAGGATAATCATCCGATCGCTGGGAAGAGCGATGAAGGCTTAAAGAAGGTGGCTGAGTCGGCCGTGCAAGATGCTTCGGACGAAGTGGACAACGACCGCATCAGCAACCAGGCGAAATCGACCGTCGAGAAATATTTCAAGACGATGGAAGAGGACGCGAAGTAAAGCCTGAATAACGAAACCCGAATTACGAATCAATGACCAATGACGAATGACGAAACCCGAATGAGAGGAGTTGTTCCACTTTTCGTCATTCGGGCTTCGTCATTTCTTCGTTATTCTGGTTTCTTCATTCTGGTTTTACTTGCTTTATCTTGTCGCAAGGCGGGGCAGCCCGAGGCGATTTGGTGTGAGACAGGAACGGGGCCGGATCAGGTGGTTTATCCGCGGGGGATTGCTTACTCACCTTCGGATGACACATTTTTTATTGTCGATCGCATCGCGCACATTCAGCATCTGGATCACAAGGGTGGTTTTTTGAATGACTGGCAGATGCCGCAGTGGCAGCAGGGAAAGCCGGTGGGGTTGACGGTTGGGCCTGAGGGGGATTTGTGGGTGCCGGACACGCATTATCATCGCGTGGTGGTTTATAAGCCGGACGGGACGTTGGTGCGGAAGTTCGGGGAGATGGGGACGGAGCCGGGGCAGTTTATTTATCCGACGGATATCGCATTTGATTCAAAGGGGCATGTTTTTGTGAGTGAGTATGGGGATCACGATCGGATTTCGGTTTTCGATCAGGATTGCAAATATCTGTATGAGATCGGGCGATTTGGGCAGGGGGATGGGGAGTTTTCGCGGCCACAATCGATGTTGATTGAGAAGGATACGATCTATCTGACCGATGCGTCGAACCATCGGCTTTGTGTTTTTAAGACGGATGGGACGTGGGTTCGGAACATGGGGAAATGTGGGTCTGGGCCGGGGGAATTTCGGTTTCCTTATGGGCTGGATATGGCGAAGGATGGGAATTTGATCGTTTGCGAGTTTGGGAATAATCGGGTGCAGAAGATCGACAAGCAGACGGGGAAGTCACTGGAAATATGGGGGCAGGCAGGCCGCCAGCCGGGGGAATTGGCGTACCCGTGGGGGGTGGCGGTGGATAAACGGGATCGAATCGTGGCGGTGGATGCGGGGAATAATCGGTTGCAGGTTTTTGAAGAATAGGACTGAGTGCTAAGGACTGAGGACTAAATAAAAAAGCAGGGATGTTGTTTTGTGATGAATGGATTGTCGGAGATTGTCGGGTTCGCTTCGCCGCTCAAGTTGGAATACATGAGCTGGGGGAGGGCGCTGTTGATTTATGCGGCGTTGGCGGCGCCGATTGTGTTGCTCGGGGTGAGGTCGCTGGCGGGGCTGGGGCCGGTGAGACGGTGGGTGGCGCTGGGGGCGCGGTTGCTGGTGTTGCTGGTGCTGGTGTTGATCGTCGCGGGGGCGAGGTGGCAGCGGCAAAATAAGGATCTGGAAGTGATGGTGCTGCGCGATGTGAGCCAATCGACCAGCAATGTGCGGAATTATCCGGGGGCGAGCCTGCAAAGCTCGGTGGATGATTATCTGAAAGATTTGTCGAACGATCCGAAGAAGCCGAATCGGGCGGACAAGCTGGGGGTGATTAGCTTTAAGGAAGATGCGTTGATCGATGCGCCGCCGGAAGAGCGGCTGGAACTGGATACGCGGGCGATTCGCGATCCGGGGCATGGGACGGACGCGGCGGCGGCGATTCAGTTGGCG
The DNA here is from genome assembly GCA_036265245.1 of Tepidisphaeraceae bacterium. Lineage (GTDB taxonomy): Bacteria > Planctomycetota > Phycisphaerae > Tepidisphaerales > Tepidisphaeraceae > DATAPK01. Next base: position 4,439 of record DATAPK010000173.1, read on the forward strand.
CTGGCGTCGCTGCATCAGGATGCGATGCACCGGCTGCTTTTGATCTGGGACGGCAATGCGACATCGGGGGATATCGATACGGCGATCAACGCGGCCAAGGCGCAGAACATTCCGATCGATGTCATGCCGCTGGATTACAACGTGCAGAACGAAGTGATGATGGAGCGTTTCAACGCGCCGATGTGGAAGCGCGAGAATGAGCCGTTCACGATGGACATCATGCTGCGCAGCACCAACGCGGTGCCGGTGACGGGGAAGATGACGGTGCGGCATGGGTCGGAATTGCTGGATTTGGATCCGAACACGCCGGGCATGCAGACGACGCGGTTGGTGACGCTCAAGCCGGGGTTGAATGTGGAGCATGTGTTCGTTCCGCCGCTGGGGACGACGGGCGTGCATCAGTTTGTGGCGAATATCGATGCGGATAATGTGACGGTGGATAACGGCAAAGGGGCGGCGAAGACGGTGGCGGGGGATACGCTGACGCAGAACAATTCGGCGGCGACATTTACATTTGTGCGCGGCAAGGGGAAGGTGCTGTGCGTTCAGAATGTGCCAGAAGATGATGCGAAAATCCTTCGGGATGCGCTAACGCGGGAGGGGATTTCGCTGGATGAAACGCGCACGACGGTGGATCAGTTTCCAACCAGCGTGGTGGAGCTTCAGAATTATGACGCGGTGGTTCTGGCGAACGTGCCGCGTGGGCCGGGCGGGTTGAATGAAGATCAGCAGAGGATGCTGGCGACTTATGTGCATGATATGGGCGGCGGGCTGGTGATGATCGGCGGGGAGGAGAGTTTTGGGGCCGGCGGATGGGGCGGGAGCAAGCTGGAGGAAGTGCTGCCGGTGAATATGGATATTCCGGCGCAGCGGCAGATTCCGAAGGGCGCGCTGGTGATGGCGATTCACTCATGCGAGATGCCGGCGGGAAATTATTGGGGCGAGCAATGTGCGCTGGAGGCGGCGAAGACGCTTTCGAGCCGGGACGAGGTGGGGGTGATCAGTTATGCGTGGGCGGGGGCGGGCGGGGGCGGGAGCCAGTGGGATTTTCCGCTGCAGGAAAAAGGGGACGGGACGAAACTGCAGGCGGCAGTGAAGGCGATGCAGCTTGGCGATATGCCGAGCTTTGACGACATGCTGGATGTGGCGCTGCACGGCGGCAACCAGGGACAGAAGGGATTGATCGCATCGGATGCGCGGCAGAAGCATATCATCATCATCTCCGACGGCGATCCTCAGATGCCGGCGCAGAAGCTGATTCAGGAATGCAACGACAACAAGATCAGTGTCTCGACGGTGACGGTTTATACGCACACACCCGGCACGCGAAGCCCGCAGATGGATCAGATGGCGAAGCTGACGCACGGGAAATCGTATGGGCCGATCGAGAGCAATCCGAATCAGTTGCCGCAGATTTTTATCAAGGAGGCGACGGTCGTTCGGCGGAGCTTGATCGAGACGGATAAGAACGGCTACGCGGTGAAATACATTCCGAGCATCAGCGATATCGCGAAGGGTTTGGAATATGGCACGCCGCCGGTGACGGGGCTGGTGCTGACGAGCAAGAAGCCGAACCCGCAGGTGGACATGCCGCTGACGGCGGGGCCGAATGGTGATCCGCTGCTGGCGTATTGGCAGGCGGGGCTGGGGAAGGCGGTTGCGTTTACGAGCGATGCGCATACGGATTGGGCGGCACAGTGGGTTTCGTCGCAGATGTATGACAAGTTCTGGTCGCAGGTGGTGCGTGCGGTGGCGCGGCCGCCGATGAGCAACGACCTGGAAGCGACGATGAGCGTGCAAGGGAACAAGGCGAAGATTGTGGTGGAGGCGCTGAACAAGGATGCGTCGTTTGTGAATTTTATGAACGTGAGCGCGAGCGTGGTGACGCCGGATGCGAACAAGACGGAGCAGGTGCACTTAGTGCAGACCGGGCCGGGGCGATATGAGGCGGAGATCGATGCGAACGATCCGGGGGCGTATGTGGGAGTGATCAATTATCGCGGGGCGAAGTCGGGCGAGCAGGGGATGACGCTGGCGGGGACGGTGGTGAATACATCGCCGGAGATGCGCGAGCTGAAGAGCAATGATGCGCTGCTGTACCAGATTGCGGATCGGACGGGCGGGAAAGTGTTGACGGAATTTGACGCGGCGGCGGCGAATATATTTCGGCGAGAGGGATTGTCGCCGAGCGCGTCGCCGTTGCCGATCTGGGATATCTTGATTCTGATTTTACTGGCGTTGTTTATTGCGGATGTGGCGGTGAGACGCATCGCGTGGGATTGGAACAGCACGAAGCGCATGGCGGCGAGCGCGCGGGAGTATGTGCTTTCGTTTACGACCACACGGAAGGTGGAGACGCGGCAGTCGATTGATGCGTTGAAGCGGGTGAGGACGGAAGGGGAGGGGAAAGCGGGAGAGACCCCCACCCTGAAGGGTGGGGCTTTGCGTGCGGAGGAGGCGCGGCCGATTCCGAGCGCGAAGTTTGAGGCGAAGGGGGTGGAGGGGGATATCAGCAAGGTGGTGGGCGGGGCGACGGATAAGCCGGTGCCGCCGCTGCCGAAAAAGATCGAGCCTAAGGGGGCGACGCCGGAGGGTGGGTCATCGCTGAGCAGTTTGAAGGCGGCGAAGAAGCGGGCGCAGGATAAGATTCGAGAGCAGGAAAAAGGGGATGGGCAGTAAAGTTGTAAAATGGTTTTGAAATGAGGCAAGAAAGAAGACGGCCACGAATGACACGAATCTACACGAATGAAATCAGCCGTATTCCATTTGTGATCGTTTGTGCAATTTGTGGCTAAGAAAGGTTTTTATGGCTCAGGCAAATGTTCCAGGTGTTGATCCGCAGGTTCAGCAGTTGTGCGATGACTTTCGGCGAGATTATCGCGCGGTGCAGAAGGAGATTGCCAAGGCGATCGTGGGGCATGAGCCGATCGTGGATGGCGTGTTGACGTGTTTGTTTGTTGGGGGGCATGCGCTGCTGGAAGGGGTGCCGGGGCTGGGGAAGACTGCGTTGATTCGGGCGCTGGCGGATGCGTTGTCGCTGAAGTTCAGCCGGGTGCAGTTTACGCCGGACTTGATGCCGGCGGACGTGATCGGGACGAACGTGATTCAGGAAGATGAGCATGGGCGGCGAGAGTTCAAGTTCATGCACGGGCCGATCTTTGCGCAGATTGTGCTGGCGGATGAGATCAACCGGGCGACGCCTAAAACACAAAGTGCGCTGCTGGAGGCGATGCAGGAGAAGCAGGTGACGGCGGGCGGGGATGTGCGCAAGCTGGAGCCGCCGTTTTTTGTGATGGCGACGCAAAATCCGCTGGAGCAGGAGGGAACCTATCCGCTGCCTGAGGCGCAGCTGGATCGATTTTTCTACAAGCTGATCGTGCAGTATTCGGGGCGGGAGGAATTGAAGAAGATTCTGGATCTGACGACAACGGGATACAAGGCGGATATTCAGCCGGTGTTGACGGGGGAAAAGATCATTGGGCATCAGAACCTGGTGAAGCGCGTGGTGATCGCGCCGCACGTGCAGGATTATGCGATTAGGTGCACGCTGGCGACGCATCCAAGCGGGATTTTTTCGATCCCTATGGTGAACCAGTTTTTGCGCGTGGGGGCGAGCCCGCGAGCGGCGCAGGCAATCACGCTGGCGGCCAAGGTGCGGGCGCTGCTGGACGGGCGATTTCATGTGAGCTTTGGGGATGTGAAAGAAGTGGTAATCCCGGCGATGCGGCATCGGGTGATTTTGAATTTTGAAGGAGAGGCGGAAGGGATTACGACGGATATGGTGCTGGAGAAGGTGGTGGCGGAGACGCCGACGGCGATTGAGAGCGAGTTGGCGGCGGGGAAAGTCTGATCTCACTCAAATCGTGTGGCCATGCAGATATTTGAGACTCTTAAACTTGTTGGTTCATGGATTGTTTTGATTACAGTTGCTTGGTTTTGCTGGTTGATGATCTGGCAAGTCTTTGCAACGGCTACGCATCGACATTCAAAAGACATGGATGAAGAGTATGAGTCAAGGATTTGTCACGAGTGCGGATACGATCTGCGTGCGAGTCCTGGGCGCTGTCCTGAATGCGGCACGCCATACGTCGATCGAAAGCAATACTTGCGGAATCTCAGTTCCGAATGGCCTGATAACCCGATCAAACCCCGTGTGCCGGATGCGACAGAACTCCCCATTATCTTGCGAAGCACAGGTGATCAAACCGAGGTGGATTTGCTCCGCCAGCAACTCACAGCCAGAGGCATTCAATGCGATGTCTCGACGGAGCAATCAACCATGCTGGTTGGCACTGATGTCAGGCGCATTACGAGTTATCGCCTGGTGGTATACGAATGTGATCTTCAACTGGCCCGAGAATATCTCTACCGAACACAGGGGATTCCAATATCAAACGAGGCTGAGCAGGTCGATGCCTAAATACGAAATCCCGCCCAATGTCGGAAAAGTTCGCGTCGCGATGGGCGTGGGAGGGAGTTACGCGGTGTGGAATGGGAAGCAGGGGAAGGATGAATTTCGGATTCTGTGCCGGACGCGGAAGCGGGCGGAGGAAGTGGCAAAGATGATCAATGAGAAGAAGCACAATGGCGAGGTGGATGTCTGGTAATCGGAAATGAGGAACGACATGAAAAGAAAGATCATTCTTGTTGTGATCGGGATTTTTGGCATGGGATTGGCGGCATCGTTTGCTGGCGCGGGGGACGTTGATTTGTCGCCGGCGGATTCGGGGAAGTTGGTGGAGGCGGTGGCGAAGGCGAAGGCGGGAGATGTGATTCGGCTGGCGGCTGGGGAATATAAATTGAATCAGCCGTTGAAGCTTGTGGCGAAGGGAAGCGAGGGGCAGGCAATTAAGCTGGAGGCGGCGGGGTCGGGGCGCGTGGTGCTGGATTTTACGGATGAGCCGGAGGAGAAGACGGCGTATGGGATGGAAGTTGCGGGGGATTATTGGCAAATCACGGGGATCGAGGTGGCGCATGCGGGGAGTTTTGGGATTTATATTTCTGGGAATCACAATCTGCTGGAGCGATGTGTGTCGCGGGAGAATCGGGACACGGGGACGCAGATCGGGCCGCCGGCGAGTTACAATTTGATTTCGGATTGCGAGTCGTTTCGGAATTTCGATCCGAAGACGCTGGGGGAAAATGCGGATGGGTTTGCGGCGAAGCATGAGGTGGGGCCGGGGAATGTGTTTCGCGGGTGCAGGTCTTATCAGAATGCGGATGACGGGTGGGATTTGTGGATGTGTCCGAATCCTGTGTTGATCGAGGACTGCGTTTCGTTTCACAATGGATACAACATCTGGCACATTCCGGATTTTCAGGGGGATGGGAATGGGTTTAAGTTTGGCGGGAATTATGTGGACACGCCGCACGTGGCGAGACGGTGCGTTTCGATCGAGAACCCGCTGCATGGGTTTGATCAGAATCACAATTTAGGGGGAATCACACTGGAAGATTGCGTGGCGATTCGGTGCGGGCAGGGGTTTGTGCTGCCGGAGGTGCCGAGGAAGGGGCAGGATGTGCTGCGGCGGGATACGTCGTTTGCGTGTCAGAATGTGCTGGAGCGGCACGCGCTGATGGAGGACGATCACTGGTATCCGGATGTGGCGACGGGGAATTTGGGGCCGCCGCCGAGGCCGGGGCATCGTGAGGTGCCGGGGGCGGGGGCGGTGCCGACGACGGAGGAGACGCCGCTGGTTGTGCCGGAGGGGGTGGGGAAGAGTCAGGAGCGATGAAGTGATGAGGGGATTTTGGCGGAATCGAAGTTCGTGGTGAATTGTGGGTCCCAGGATTTGAAATCCCGGGCTAAACGGGAAATTGGTATGGCGATTGTCGCGGAAAGAAAATCCGAGTTGTTGCTTGATCCGGGCTTTATGGCTCGGCTCGATCAGCTTGATCTTGTTTCGCGCAAAATGCTGGCGGGGAAATTGAAGGGGGAGCGACGGTCGAAGCGCCGCGGGCAGTCGGTGGAGTTTGCGGATTATCGCAATTACGTCATCGGCGATGATTTGCGATTTATCGATTGGAATATTTACGCGCGGCTGGACCGGCTCTTCCTGAAATTGTTCATGGAGGAAGAGGATTTGTCGCTTTATATCCTCGTGGATGTTTCCAAGAGTTGTGATTACGGAAATCCGAACAAGGCGATTTATATGAAGCGCGTGGCGGCGGCGCTGGGGTATATCGGGCTGGTGAATTACAACCGCGTGAACATCGTGGCGATGAGCGATGGGATTGTCGCGGAGACAGGGGCGCTGCGCGGCAGGCGGCGGGTGGCGCAGATGATCGATTTTGTGGGCAAATTGCAACCGACGGGGGAATCGCACTTTGCGGCGGCGTGCAAGCGATTTGCGCTGTCGAATCGACAGAAGGGCGTGCTTGTTGTGCTGTCGGATTTTTATATCAAGGATGGATTTGAGACGGGGCTGAAATATTTGGCCGGGGGTAAGTACGATTTGTTTGCGGTGCAGTGTCTGAGTCCGCAGGAGATTGAGCCGGATTTGCAGGGGGATTTGAAGCTGAAGGATATTGAAGACAACGATACGGCGGAGGTGTCGATCACGCAGCCGCTGCTGAAGCAATATAAGGCGAATCTGAATGGTTATTGTTTGGCGCTGAAGGATTACATCACGCGGCGCGGGGGAACATATTTGTTCAGCAGCACGGCGGTGCCATTTGATACGTTGGTTTTGAATTATCTGCGAGAGAGAGGATTGCTCGGATGAGCGAAGGCGTGCGGACACTCATGCTCGATGGAATCTGGGGCAGGCCCAGGCGGTTTGAGGGCTTGCTGGAGATGCTGCGCGAGCGGGTGGGACCGGCGGAGATTTTTCATTATGACTCGAGCGGGAAAGTTTCGTTTGATGAGTTGGGAACGAGGCTGGTGGATGAAATCCATCGATGCAATCAGCCGGTGAATCTGATTGGCTTCAGCATGGGAGGGCTCGTGATTCGGGCGGCGCATTTGATCGATCCGCATTTGCCGATTCGACGGGCGGCGTTTTTGAATTCGCCGCATGAAGGATCGATTTTGGCGTATGCGTTGCCGTGGCAGGGGATTAAGCAGATTCGGCCATCGGACTCGTTCATTCAACGATTGAAAACGGCTGAGTGGGATGTTCCGACGCTGGTGAGTTGGTGTCCGTTTGACACGATGATCGTCCCGGCTCGTAGCGCGAGATTGAAAGGGGCGGATGAAACGATTTGTTGTGCGGTGCCGGTGCATGTTTGGCCGATTTTCTCGCGGCGCATTTGGCGAAGAGTTGTGAGTTTTTTGAGTGGCGGACTATTGGAATCGACAACAATGACCAAGGGCCAATGACCAACAAAGCACCAAATCTCAATGACCAAAAGGGCGGGAGATGCGCTTACGATCTTTGTGAACGTACAGCGGTTTTTGGTGAGGCGGTGATTGCGTTTTGCAAGAAGGTTCCCGTAAATCCAATTACGTATCCATTAATCTCACAGTTGGTGCGATCTGCTACTAGTGTTGGGGGAAATTATTGTGAAGCCGACGAGGCGGAGTCCCGGAAGGAATTCAGATACAGGATTTCCGTTTGCAAGCGTGAAGCTAAAGAGACCAAGCACAACATTCGTATGATCGTCGCTGCCGAACCACGGATGCGCGACGAAGCGAAATCGCTCTGGCAGGAAGCAAAGGAGCTTGCTCTCATATTTGCCGCGATTCTTCGACCGAAATAGCGATCTTTTGGTCATTGGGTTTTGGTCATTTGTTGGTCATTGGCCGTTGGTCATTAAGGTTTTAGATGTCCTGGTTTCCAAATTTTCTCTCTCCTCTGTCCGCGATTCTGGCGGCGGCGGTGGCTGTTCCGGCGTTGCTGGTGCTTTATTTTCTGAAGCTGCGGCGGCGAGAGATGGATGTGGCTTCGACGTTTTTGTGGAAGAAGGCGATTCAGGATTTGCAGGTGAATGCGCCGTTTCAGAAGCTGCGGCGAAATCTGCTTTTGCTGCTTCAGTTGCTTTTGCTGCTGTTGTTGTGCTTGGCGCTGTCGAGGCCGGTGTCGAATTACACGCCGGGGGCGGGGAAGACGAGCGTGATTTTGATCGACCGATCAGCGTCGATGGCGGCGAAGGATGCGAATGGGCATACGCGGCTGGAAGAGGCGAAACGCCGGGCGAAGGATTTGATCGCCAGCATGGATCGGGGGGCCAGCGCGACGGTGATCGCATTTGCGGATCAGGCGCAGACGATGCAGGCGTTTACGACTGACGCGGCGGCGCTGCGGAATGCAGTGGATTCAATCGAGCAGACGGATCGGCCGAGCAAGCTGAAATTGGCGTATCAACTGGCGCAGGCGCAGGTGGCGTTTATTCCGGAGCAGTTGCGTCCCGGCGGCACGGAGCTGCCGGATGTGTGGCTTTATTCGGATGGGCGAGTGTCGGATGCGAAGGATGTAACGCTGCGGGCGAATCTGCATTATGACAAGATTGGGTCGGCGGATTCGGGGAATATCGCGATTGTCGCGCTCTCGGCGAAGCGGAATTATGAGCGTCCTTCGGAGGTGCAGGTCTTTGCGCGGCTGGCGAATTATGGGCCTAAGCCGGTGAGCGCGCAGGTGCAGATGAGCGTGACGACGATCGATGCGAACGGGGTGACGGCGGATGCGGCGGTGAAAAGCGTCGCGGATGTTTCGCTGCCGCCGGATCGGTGGAACGATGCGGATTGGTTGAAGGACAAAGATCACGCGGGCCAGAAGGATGAGACGTTTAGCACGAAGGACAGTGTCGAATTTTCCCTCGATCTTACGACGGCGGCGGTGATCACCGTTGAGCAAATGAACAAAGAGGGTGATTTACTTGCGTCGGACGATGTGGCGCGGGTGGCGATTCCTCCGCCTGATCCGCTTTCGGTGCTGCTGGTGACGGATGGGGATTATTACTTCGAGCGGTTGCTGGACAGCCTGCCGATTCACGATGCCAAAGTCATGTCGCCGGAGTCGTATGAGGCGCAGGTGCCGACGGGTTTTCAGGTGATTTTCTTTGACAACTATGCGCCCAAGAAACTTCCGCCGAGCGGGAATTTTGTTTGCCTGAATGCCGTGCCGCAGGGGTTGAAAATCAAACCGGTGATGGAGAACGGCGTGCCGGTCATCATGGATGATGCGACGGTGCTGGATTGGAAGCGGGATCATCCGCTGTTGCGCGGGCTTTCGATGCGCAAGGTTTATTCGGAGCATCAACTCAAGCTGGATGTGCCGGCGGAAGATGAGGTGCTGGTGGATGGGATGCTTGGCCCGATGATGATTTTGCATCACGAGGGGCGGAGCATGTTTCTGATCATTCCGTTTGACGTGCTTCGCGGGAATTGGCCGACGCTACCGGTGTTTCCGGCGTTCTGGACGACGGCGGTGCAGTTCATGGCGATGGGTTCGGATCTGGATGTGAAGCAATCGTATGAGCCGGGTGCGACGCCAAGAATTCCGCAAACGACATTGCAGCAGGTGGGTTTGAATCTGAAAAAGATCACGTTGAATGGGCCGATGGGAAGCCATGAAATCACGATTCCGCCGGCCGGGGATTTTGTGCTGCCGGCGATGGATTTAACGGGCGTTTATACGACCGATCCGGCGATTCCTCAGTATGAGAGGCTGGCAGTGAATTTGCTGGATGCGAATGAGAGCAATTTGATGCCGGTGGATGCGCCGCCGGGCGGAGTGATGGGGGAGGCGGTGGCGGTGTCGAATAAGAAATCGCGGCTGGAATTGTGGTGGTGGATCGTGGCATGCGGGGCGGTGCCGTTGTTGCTGATTGAATGGTGGGTGTACACGCGGCGGGTGCATTTGTGAGGGCATGCCCAATGAATTTCAGGCAGATCGTAACGCACGTTTCGAGGGCTTGAATTGGCTTAATGCAATCCGTCCGGTTGGGAGGGTCGCGATAATTTCCAGACTCCCACCAAGTGCTTCGACGATTCGCCGAAGCGTGCTGATCTGCATGTCATCCTGCGATTCCATTTGGGAGAGGGTCGGTTGCTTAACGCCCAGCGCCTTGGCTAATTGTATCTGGGTCATGCCCGATAGCCGGCGTAACTCGGCCAATAGAAGGCGTTCCAACTCGTGGTGAACGGATTTATCCGTCCGGGCACGGCGGTTGGGAGCAATGCGATCGCGTAGTTCTTTGTAGTTGCGATGGCCGGCCATCAGATCAGCCCTTCCTTTCTTAATTCAGCCAAATACACATCATACAACTCATCCGCCAGCGGGATCATGCGGTCATAAAACCGTTTGTCACCTGCTTTGCAGCCTCCGATTAACAGGATGGCGCTGCGCCGCGGATCGAATGCGAAAAAGATGCGATACGGCTTTCCGCGATGCTGTGTTCGTAATTCCTTCATATTGCCGTGGCGCGACTGCTTGATGACATCGGCATGTGGTCTACCCAGCGCTGGTCCCAGCTTCGTAAGCAATCCCACCGAGAAATCCACGGCATCCTGCACCGATTCATCGAGCGTTTCCCACCAATTACCGAATTCGTCCGTGTATTCGATGGTCCACATGTATTATAGGTTATAAGAAATATAGGTCAATATCTATAGAATGATGGATATCATTATTGCATGAATAGCCAATACAGGCCCGCGAGAATCCAGGCTTGAAAGATCAGGGCGATAGCGAGAGTTCGCATCCAGGGGCG